>DATKYA010000054.1:0-4527 GCA_035528775.1 Planctomycetota bacterium
GATTCACACTACTGGCCCAAGCGCGTCAGCCTCTGGTCGCTCGACGGCAAGCTCAAGAGGGAGTTCCTCGGCCCCACGCAATACGGCGGCGGCGGCGTGCTCGATCCGTACGACAAGACTCGCCTGTTCTACGGCCCGCTCGAGTTCGAGCTGAACTGGGAGAAGGGCACCACGCGGTTGAAAAACTATACGTGGACGGGCAGCTCGCGAGCGGCGGAAGTGCCGATTCGCATCAACAACAGGGAGTACATGGTCACTCGCCCGCACGAGGGCTGCAACGCCGAACAGCCGTGCGGGATCGTTTACCTGTGGGAGAAGGACCACCTCAAGCTCGCCGCCGCGATGGGCATCGCCAACGGCTTCCCGCCGCTGGAAAAGCCCGACGTCCGCAAGGTCATGGGCGGCAGAGGGCTGAATGAGCTCGGATTCATCTGGTGCGACCGCAACGGCGACGGCGACGTGCAGGCTGATGAGGTGACCTTCAAGGACGTGAAGAACCGCGCTCCGGGCGTCGGGTTCTTCAGCCGCAAGGACCTCGGCCTGCAGGCCGGCAGCACCCGCTACGAGGTGAAGGAATTCCTGCCCAACGGCGTGCCCATCTACGTCGAGAAGGAATACCCGCTGGAGGGCCGCTACCAGTTCCGGCTGGACAACGGCACGTTTTTCCACCTGGCAGGCATGGGCCCGCGCGACATTTTGAACTCGTGCTTCACGCCCGAAGGCAAGACGCTGTGGACGTATGCGACGGAAGGCTCCAGCGGCCACGCACTCGCTCGCGCGAAGCCGATGTATCCGTCGCAGGTGGTTTCCGAGTTCGCCTGGATCGGCCACGAAACGGCCCACGCGGGCGACCTCGGCGAGTTCGTCGTCATCCACTCGAACGTCGGCACGTGGAACGTCTGGACCAGCGACGGCCTGCTGGCTGCGCGAATCTTCCGCGACATTCGCGACCCCAAGGCGGTCGCCTGGAGCATGCGCGAGCACCAGCGCGGCCTAAGGCTCGAAGAAGTCACCCCCGGCCAGGAGCACTTCCAGGGATACTTCTGCCGCTCGCTCGCCGACAACAAGTACTACGTCGTCGCCGGCCACAACCACGCCAGCGTCGTGGAGGTAAGCGGCATCGACAAGTTCAAGCGCGTCAGCGGCGAGATCACCGTCACCCCCGACGACATCAGGAAAGCCACCGAGTGGGACCTCGAGCAGCAGCAGAAGGCCGCCTACACGCGGGCGTGCGTGATCGACTGCTTCCCGAGCAAGCGCGAAGTGCGGATCGACGGCAGCCCCGACGATTGGGAAGCGGCGACCGCTGCGGTCGCAAGCGCCGCACTGTTTGCCGATGCGCCCGACACGCCCGTCGACGACGCGAAGCTCAACATCACCTTCGACGACAAGTACCTATACCTGTGCTTCGACACGCGCGGAATGGGCCCGATGCGCAACAGCGGCGACCAGTGGGACCGGATGTTCAAGACCGGCGCTTCGGTGGACATCCAGATGGGGCTCGACCCGGATGCCGACGCCGCCCGCAAGGCGCCCGCCGCCGGCGACTTCCGCCTGCTGATGACGATGTCCCGCGGCGAGCCGATGGCCGTCATCTACAAGCCCGTCGCCCCCGGCTCGCCCGACGACAAGGCGTGGGATTGCGTCTCGCCCGTCTCCAAGATCAAGTACGACTACGTGGCGAAGGTGCCGGAAGTTCGCATTGCTTGCAGGACCGGCGACGACCACTACTGCCTTGAAGCCGCCGTGCCGCTGAAGACCATCGGCCTGAGAATCAACGACGGCCTGCGGCTGAAGTTCGACTGGGGAATGCTCGTCAGCGGCCGCGACGGCAACGAAGTCATGCGCCGAGTCTACTGGTCCAACAAGGCCACCTCAATCATCGCTGACGCACCCTCCGAAGCCCGCATCCACCCCGACCTGTGGGGCACCATCCGCTTCCACACGAAGGACGAGAAGGGCCTGAACGTGCTCGACATGGCCAACCCGGCAGCCGAGGAGAAGCTGGACAAGGGGACGGAGGACTTCCTGGAAGATCTGGAGGATGATCTGAAGTAGGCTGGCATACCAAAGGCCAGGAAAACCACAAAGACGCAAAGGACACGAAGGACGCAAAGAAGAGATGATGGGATGAAGCGGTTTCTTTCCCATCACCCCTCATCGCTTCATCCCTTCATCATTTTTCCTGTCCTTCGCGCGTGTGGCTTGCTCCGGCTCCTCATTCATCATTCCATCGCCTCCCCCACTTGCCGCTTCCATAGCTCGTAATACGCCCCTTCCCGTGCAAGCAGTTCGTCGTGCGTGCCGGTCTCGGCGATCTGGCCGTCTTTCAGCACAATGATGACGTCGGCGCTGCGGGCGATGGAGAGCCGGTGGGCGATGGTGAAGCAGGTGCGGCCCTGCTCCAGGCGGTCGAGCGCCTCAAGCACGAGCGACTCGCTGGTGGCGTCGAGGTTGGAGGTGGCTTCGTCGAGGATCAGGATGGCCGGATCCTTCAGGAATGCGCGGGCGATGGCGATTCGCTGGATCTGCCCGCCCGACAGGCCAACGCCGCGCTCGCCGATAACGGCGTCGTAGCCGCTGGACGTCTCGATGATGAACGGCTCGGCGTTCGCGGCCCGGGCGGCGGCTCGCATCTCGGCATGGGTCGCTCCCCGACGGCCGTAGAGGATGTTTTCCCGGATCGTGCCGGTGAACAGTACTGGTTCCTGCGGGACGATCCCGATCGATTCGCGAAGCGACTGCAGCTTCACGGAGCGAACCTCTTGCCCGTCAATGAGGATGCGGCCCTTCTGGATGTCGTAGAACCGCGGCAGGAGGCTGATGAGCGTGGATTTTCCGGCTCCGCTCTCGCCGACGAACGCCATTCGCATGCCAGGCACAGCCCGGAACGAAACATTGTTCAGCACGATGATCGGGCTGTCGGCAGGATACGAGAACGAGACGTTTTCGAAGACGACTTCGGGTGGGCGGTTCGCGGCCAGCGACTTGGCAGCCGGCAGCTCGCGGATCGCCGGCTGGCTGTCGAGAAACTCGAACACGCGATCCGCCGACGCTGCCGCCACGTGCAGCCGCATGTAGAGGTCGCTCAGCGCCTGCACCGGCATCAGCAGCATTCCCGAATAGAGGTAGAACGCAGTCACGTCACCCACCGACGCGTGGCCGGCAGTCACGCGGTAGACGCCGAACGCGATCACCGCGATCAGGCCAATCGTGCGCGTGACTTCGGACGCAGTGAGGACGTATCCCTGCAGGAGACGCTGGCGGAGCGTGTGCTTCCGGAGCGTTTCGGCCTCGCCGAGCAGGTGGTGTTCTTCGTGCGGCTCGGCGGTGAATGCCTGCACCTCGCGGATCATCGAGATGCGTTCCTGGAGGTGGCCGGACATCCGTTCGACGCTCTCACGCTGCTTGCGGCTGGCCCGGCGCATCGGCTGGCGCACCCGCTGCGTGATTCCCACGAAGAACGGCAGCGTGCACAGCGGCACCAGCGCCCACAGCGGGTCGCGATACAGCAGATACACGGCGATCACCACGGCGATCATGATCTGCTGGGATGTCTGGATGATCACGAGGTCGAAGGCGTCCTGCGCCACCGCCACGTCGCTGATCACGCGGGCCACCACCGTGCCGCTCGGCCGCTTCGTATGGAACGCGAGCGACAGCCGCTGCAGGTGGCGGAAGAGGGCGAACCGGATGTCGACCACGGCGTTGCTGGCGGCCACCTGGGGGAAGTACATCCGCCCCACCGTGGCGGCCGAATGCACCACGAGCAGCCCCGCGAGCGGCGGGATCATCCCCCACAGGATTCGCAGCCGCTCCGCCGTCGTCAGCCCCGCCGGCATCAGCACGCCGTCGATCACGTTTTTCACGAAGATCGGCAGATACAGGTGGAGGACCATCCGGACGAGCCCCGCCACGAACCCGCCAAGCAGCCACTTCCAGTAGGGCTTCGAGAAAACCGTGAAACGCCAGAGGTTCCGGAGGCCGGTCTCGGATGGTAATTCATCTGCTGCCATTAGCGATCCTTCTGGTGAGGATAGTGGACGTAGTGGACCAAGTGGACGTAGTGGACCGAGTGGACGCCGGGCGTCGTCGGTAGCTTGTTCGTTTGATGTTCGGTCTTCGCGCTCATCACGGCCACCATTCCGGCTCCGGCGGGTGCAGCAGCCCCTGCTCGATGGCGATGGCATACATCGGGCCGAAGCAGCCAACGAGTGTGCCTTCGTAGCCAGTGGGCAGGCCGTCCCACGAGCGGAACTCGTGTCCGGTGCCGATGCCGCCGTTGAACATCCCGCTGGCGAAGCCTTCCTCCAGCTCGGCGGCGAGCTTGCCGGCCTGCGGCTTCAGCCCGTAGATCGACAGCGCTCGCAGGTAGTAGGTGGCATTCTGCGGGCAGAGGCTGCCGTCGGTATACAGCTCGAAGGTGGGCTGGGCGTCGCCGATGATCTTCGGCAGCATGTGGTCGTCGTCGCGGATCGGCAGGAGGTTGCACGGGAGAGCCATTCGCGCGGAAGCGAGCCCGATCTT
>DATKYA010000055.1:0-4490 GCA_035528775.1 Planctomycetota bacterium
TTCGCGATCTCGGGCGTGGGGCCGTCGATCCGCATCGCCCAATACAGGAAGCTCGCGCCCGGCCACCCCTTGCGAAGGTCTGCCGTCAGGTGCGGCTGCATCCGCGCTCCCTCGGCGTACAGCGGCGGCAGCAGGCGGTTGGCGGGGTCCGCATACTTTTTCTGGTCCATGATGCCCGGCACCTGTCCGTTCTCGGACGCGCGGAAGACCGCCGGATGCTGGTAGGGGTTGAACTGCCCGACCAGGCCGACGTTCAGCGAGTTGGTGATCAGTATGCGCTGCACGCCGTTGCCGTCGCGGCTGAGCGGGCGGGCAAACTTGGTAAACCGCGGCTTCAGCCCCCGGGTGAACGGCATTTGCAGCATCCCCGCCGGGCCCGGCGTGAACGTGTAGTCCACCTGCGTCACGTCGTAATACAGCATCGCCAGCCGCATCTCGAGGGACGATCCGTCGCCCATGTCGCCCAGGTTGCCGCTGCACCCGCGAGCGATGCCGTACATGCTCTCCACCGCCTTCGGCAGGCCGTGGCAAACCACGATGTAGAGGACGTGCTCGCGCAACGGCGTGCCGTCGGCGGCAGTGTTGTTCTCCAGGAAATCCTGCACCTGCCGCTCGACGTCGTCGATGTAATTCTTGTCGTCGCGAATCCTGTCGCGCCCGGCGGTGCTCTCGATGAAATCGTTGAAGTCGTGGCAGACGAGATGGATGTTCTTGAGCGGCTTGCCGTCCGTGTCGTTCGCGTCGAACCACAGGTGAACCACCCCCGGCTGAATCTGCCGGGGGCTGAACCTGTAACCCAAGGTGCCGTCGGGGTTTGCCGCGGCGGTTACGGTCGGGTCGCCCTGTGCGGCGCCCTCGATCGCGATGCCCTTGGCCGGCTCGCCGTTGGAGAACAGCACGGCGGCGTTCGCGCGGTCGGCCTTCTTTCCCACCGCGATCACCACCGACTTCGGGTCAACCTTCGCGGCTTCATCTTTCGACAGGATCACGTCGACCTGCCGGGAGTCGATGGCCAGGCCGTCCTTCGGCGGCTCCTCCGCGCCGAGGTATTCCACCCCGAAATAGTTGTCCTTGCTGTCCTCCGGGAGGCGGAACTGGTTGAGGTGGTCCTTGCCGTGCATGCAGCTCAGGCCGAGCATCCAGGGCCGCTTGCCGGAAACAGGATCGGTATGCCGCCGCACGTAGTAGTCGGCCACTTCCTTGGAGTCCTGCCCCGGATCCGAGCCGTCCTGGTCGATGCGATAGTCGGCGTTGTAGAGGACGAGCACCTGGTCGGGTTCGGCGGCGAGTGCGGCTCCCGTGAGTATGATGAAGAAAAAAAACAAAAAAGTTGTTCGCATGAACGGCTCCATTCTTGCGTATTATACTATGAAGCAGCGGCAGATGGAAAGACAGACCGCACGCGTGCCGGTTCCGCGAATGCCCGTGGACCGAATGGACCGAATGGACGGAATGGACGCGGAAAGCTGCCTGCTTGCGCTCGATAGCTTCCCTTCATCTCTTCATGCCTTCATCCCATCATCCCATCATCCGATTCCCGCGTCTCTGCGTCTGCGCCGGCCAATCAATCTTGCATTCGCCCCCGGCCGGTGCTACAATCATTCTCATGTTCGTCGGGAAGATGGATCAAGGAGAACAACCATGCCGCGCAATGCGCCCGAGCCGATCGCCTTCGAGGCCGCTACTCCATGGCCTCAGCCCAAGGCCGACACGCTCGTGATCCAGTGCAGTGACCACCGCTTCCAGGCGCAGTTTGACGATTTCCTGTGGAACGGCCTGGGCCTGCAGTCATTCGACAGGCTGGTGGTGCCGGGAGGGCCGCAGTTCCTGATGGCGGCCGCCGCGCTGCCCAAATTCGAGTGGGCCGGCCGCCGTTGGCTGAAATTCCTCGTCAAGCACCACGGCATCCGCCGGCTCATCCTCGTGGCGCACGACGATTGCGGCTGGTACAAGGACATCACGGTCGGCTCGATCACCATCCCGCTGCTGCGCGAACGCCAGATAGACGACCTCCGCAAGACGCCGCAAATGGTGCACGAGCTCGTGCCGAACGTCGAGTGCCGGTTGTTCTTCGCCAAGCCGAACGATGCCGGCCGCGTCCAGTTCATCGAGATAAAATGACGCCCTGAACGTGCCGTTACTGTAGATACGCGTTATTCCGTTTTCCAGCAGCCTTTTACCGAGGGTGCAGACTATGAAAGCATTGAGGATCCTGGCGGCGATCATCGCAGTATGCTCGATTCCGGTCATTGCTGCGGCCGAAGCGCAGTTTGTAGGCGGGGCTGGCGGCGCCAGGTCCATTCAGGCCGCCATCGATACCGCGAAAAACGGCGACGTCGTCATCGTCCGCGATGGCGTCTACTCCGGCAAAGGCAACCGCGAGATCGATTTCCGCGGCAAGCAGGTCACCGTCTGCTCCGAAAACGGCCCCGGTGCGTGCGCCATCGACTGCGGTTCCCGCCGCGGCTTCATCTTCCGGTCGAATGAAGGCCGTGAGTCGATTCTCGCGGGCCTCACGATCGTCAACGCCGCCGGCGACGGTCCCGGTGGGGCGATCCTGTGCGTGAATGCGTCACCGGTCATCGCCGGCAATCGGATCGCCGGCAACAGCGCGGCCTCCGGTGCGGCCGTCTTCTGCCGCAATTCATCTGCGATGATCACGGGCAACCAGATCGCCTGCAACCGGGCGATGCGAGCCGCCGGCATCGACTGCTCCGCCGGAAGCGGCTGCACCATCATCGGCAACGCGATCACCGCCAATGACGCAGAACACGCCGCCGGCGGGCTTGCCGTTGGCGCGTCGTCCGCCCTGGTCGTCGGCAACGCGATCCTTGCCAACGCCGCTCCGATCGGCGGCGGCATGCTGATTGCCGGGTCGAACCCCATATTCTGCAACAACGTGGTCGCGGCCAACTCGGCGCAGGTGGGCGGCGGAATCTGCCTCGCCGGCACCGCCGGGCTGAACGTCATAAATAACACGCTCGCGGGCAACACTGCCGAAATCTGCGGCGGCGCGGCCTGCCTCATCGCCGCACCGGTGATGGTGCGGAGCTGCATTCTGTGGGACAACAAGTCGCCCGACGGCAGCCAGCTCGCGCTGATTGCCTCACACGGCGGCTGCAGCGCCACCGTCCGCTACTGCGATCTGACCGGCGGGCAGAATGGCGTGATGGCGCAGCGGGGCTGCTCGCTCAATTGGGGCGACGGCATGCTCGACGTGGATCCGCTGTTTGTCGATGCGTCCGGCGGGAACTTCCACCTGCAATCCAGGGTCGGCCGCTGGGAGCACGTCGCCGGGACCTGGGTGAAGGACGACAAGACCAGCCCGTGCATCGATGCCGGCGATCCCACGAGTTTCTTCTGGCGCGAGATCGAGGTCAACGGGGGCCGCGTCAATATGGGCGCCTACGGCAACACCCGTGAAGCGTCGAGGAGCGCCCGCTCAGCCAAGCCCGTCCTGGAAACGCTCACCCTCGGCACCCCTCCGCCCGGGAAGGATCCCGCGAAGAACGATAACAACACCGTCGCCGGCGATGGCGAGCAGACCAAGCCCGCCGTTGCCCGCACCCCCGCATCGCCCGACATCAACAACGACGGCACCATCGACCGCAAAGACATGGAGGAAGTGCGCAGCCGCCTCAACAAGGACCCCGACGACCCCGAAAACGCCAAGTACGACGTCAACGGCGACGGCCGCATCAACATCCTCGACCTCATCCAGATCCGCAACAGGATGGCGAAGGACAGGCAGGAGGGGAAATGAACGATGAACGATGAACGATGAATGATGAACAGATGCCATGGCGACGTCGCCTGGCTCCTGATCTCGTCACTCATCATTCACCATTCGTTCATAATTGCTACTTCACTCCCACGACCCTCCCGTCCGCCAGCCCCACAATCAGCCGGTCGCCCACCCACGCCGCGTCGGACACGTCCTGCATGAACACGTTCTCCGCCTTCACCGTGCCATCCTGATCGATCAGGCGAACCGTGCCGCCCCAGTACACGACCGCAATTTGCGGCCCGGCGGCGGCGATCTGCTTCACAATCCGCCGCGGGCACACCGACGCCCACGCCGTCTGCTCGTCGAGCTTGCCGGTCAGCGATTTCAGCATCCTCACGGTGGAATCGCCTTCCGTGCCGACCGCGTAGCCGCCGGGGCACGCGGCAACCGCCAGCGGCAGGCCCGGAAGCTCGATCCTGCTCGACACGGTTCCGTCGGGCGTGCAGACCAGCGCCCCCGCCTTCTCGGCCGCGAGGATGAAGCTCGCACCGGCATCGGCCGCTCCGGCCGTCCGCACCGCCCGCAACCGCCCGTTCACGCCGTCGACCTTCGCCTTCACCGAACCGTCCGCCGGATCGATGAAATGCGCCTGCGTGGGAGTCAGCGCCAGCAGCACGGCGCCGTCGATGCTGAACGCGGCCGACTGATAGCTGATCGGCTCGTTCTTCTCGGTCATGCCCGCGGAGATCGCCCACCGCCGCAC
>DATKYA010000056.1:0-4870 GCA_035528775.1 Planctomycetota bacterium
CCGGTTCGACGGCGAACTCGAGCCGAAGATCGTCCAGCGCCTCCAGGAGGCCATGAAGGCCGGCACCAAGGTTGTTGTCGAACGCGGCGGCGAGCTGGACCTACCCGGCGTCGTCAAGCTCGACGACCTCACCCTCACCGAATTCTACCTCCGCAACTACTTCCCAACGTGGCTCGACGACGAGCTTAACAAGATCTTCGAGAAGACGCAAACCGCCACCGACGTCCTCCGCACGAAGCTGCCCGAGCTGGGAATCGAGCCGGCCGGCCGCGGGCCGTTCAAGGTCGGACCCAACTGGCGGCACAGCGGCGACATCAACTACCTGATCATGGCGAACTTCGATGACCCCGACTACGGCCACACGGTCAAGCAGATCATGGCGAAGCCGATGAAAATGCCGCTGCTGGTCTCGGCCAGCCGCGGGAAGGCGGCCTACGACCTGCTGGCGCAGAAGCCGCTGGCGATCGGCCCGCCCTCCGAGATGCCCGCGAAGCCTCCGAGCGTCGGGCCGCCCGTCGGCGGCGGACCTGAAGTCGCCGTCGAACTCGACATGACCCGCGTGCAGGGTGCATTCGTGGCATTCCTGCCCGAACCAGCCGGCAAGCTGCAAATCACCGTCGAGACGACGCAGGACAACTCGCGCCTCCGCCTCGCCGGCGACCTCATCGGCGCCTCCGGCAACCGGATCAACGGCGTCTTCCCCGCTCGCATCCGCCTGCTTGGCGACAAAGGCCAGGTGCTCGAGGAGTTCTTCCGCGTGCTCGGGGAAGACCTGCGGTTCGAGATGAACCTCCCCGCCGCGCAGACCGCGCCGGCATACGGCATCGAAGTCCGCGAGAACATCAGCGGGCAGACCGCGAAGGCCGCCGTCAACGGCCCCGCATACACCGGAGCCGCCGTCGTCTTCACCGATGAAAGCGTGCCGTTCGTGCCGTATCCCAACGAAGTGAAAAAATTCATGGCCAACACGAAGCAGGCCACCCTGATCGTGTCGGAGTCGATCCCCGGGCTGGCGGACGTTGCGAAGCAGCTCGTGGATTCACTGAAAGCCCGCGGCATCACCGCCACCATCAGGAACGAGATGGACGCCTACCGGTTCCCCTCGGGCGACAAGGAGCTCCGCGACCAGTACGAAGATGGCTTCCACAGTTGGCGCGCGGCGGAAGTGATCCAGCCGGCGACGGCCGTTGATTCGCCTGCGATCATCATGGCGGGCAAGTCCGGCTCCTACCTCCTCGAAGGCCTCGTGACCAACGGCTTCATCACGGAGGTGCCGACCGGCGGCCCCGGTATCCGCACCCGCACCAGCATCCAGGTCGCCCCGGAAGGCCTGCACTGGAAGTACGACACATTGTGCCTGATCGCGAACGACGTTTCGGGCATGCGGCAGGTGGTCGACACCCTCCTGAAAGGCGTGCTCGACCCCAAACCGGCCCCGCAACCCGTGTATGCCGCCAAGACCCAGCAGCCAAGCGCCGGCCCCACCGACGCCGCACCCGCCGTCAGCTTCCTGGGCAACAACGAATACGTGACCGACATGAAGTTCGACAAGGCCGGCAACAGCTACATCATCACGTGGGGTCACGGCAACAACATCTACTCGCTGGATCCCGCCGGCAAGCTGCGATTCACGCGGCAACTGCCCGAGGCCTGTGCCTCCCGGCTCGACGTGTTCGACGACCGCGTGCTCGTGTTCACCTCCGCCGGCAGCCGCCTGTACCAGATGACGCTCGACGGCCAGCCGATCATGCAGGCACGCCTCACGATGGACCCCGGCCCCATCGGCGACGAAGAATACGCGCTGTCCTACGTCGACTACGCCTGGATTCCGTCGAAACGAGCGGTGCTCGAGAACGTCGGCACGATGCGGCTGTTCGACGAAAACGGCGCCACACTGCAGCAGTGGGCGGGCGAGCAATACGCCGACAAGGACGTGGCCGACAAGATCATGGAACGCCAGCCGCGCGGATTCGTTTTCAGCCCCGACGGCTCCAAAGTCGCACAGCTCGAAACCAGCTTCTACTTCACCCAGTGGGACTACATGGACGTGATCGTGTACGACACCCACCTGGTGATGCGCGACCTGAACGGCACGCTGCTGGCCGAATACAAGAACATCGCCAACGAGAACGGCTACGGCTCGAACGCCCCGACTGCCCGCGTCTACTGGCTGCCCGGCATGCCCGGGCCGGCCGTCGTTGTGAAGGGCGAGAAGTGGCAGTTCGACGAAAACCTCAAGCTGCTGTTCACGCACGTCTACGACCCCGGCGTCTTCAAGTTCGACGGCGAGAAGCGGCTGGTTCGCGACGGCGACTCGCTGCGCTACCTCGACGGCGAGAAGCCCGAAATCGCGCGGATGGGGCCGTTCCCCATCATGCCGTCGGTCGCCTCGCTCAGCCCCGACGCGCAGAAGATCGCACTGCTCGACGAATACGGCCTGCTGGGCGTCTACGAGGCACAGACCGGCAAGCGCCTCATCGAGCTGACCGTCTCGCAGCTCGGGCACGTGCTGCGGTTCACGCCAGATTCGGCGTCGCTGATGCTCGGCGGATTGCGCGGCCTCGTCGCTTGCTTCGACATGCAGGGCAAACCGGTCTGGCAGACGCCCCTCGGGCAGTTCAACACTACGCTCGAGCACCCCGCCATGTACGATCCGTCGTTCAGGGACGTCACCAACATGCTGTGGCCTGAGGGTCACGATCAGCCCGGCGAGCTTGAGGCGATGGTGAAGCTCGGGCCGGACCGGCTGGTCAACGGCAACTGCGAGACCGACGGCGGCTGGACCGGCGAGAAGCTAGCCTATCAGCCCGAGGGCCGCAGCAGCGCCCGCAGCCTCAAGGTCGGCGACTCCACCGTCGTCCAGGACGTCGAGAAATACCTCGGCAACCACGTCACCTGGGTGCTCGAGTTCTTCTACAAGGCCGCACCTGGCTCCACCGGCCCGAAGCTCACCGTCGGTGTGATGGTCGAGAGCAAGTATCCCGATTCATTCGCGCGGACGTTCACGGGAACGGCAGACTGGCAGTTCGCCCGCATCGCCGCCAAGAGCGGCATGCAGTGCAAGGCAATGCGAATCGGCTTCCGGGTCGCCGGCGGCGAGGTGCTCGTCGATTCCGCATCCTTCCGCCAGATCCGGTTCCCCAGCATCAACCACCTCCAGTACGAGGCGCTGCACGAGATTGAGCCGGTCATCCTTATCAACCCCCTGTTCTCGGAGAGCTACGATCCGATCGGCAACTTGCGGATGGAAGGCCCGGGCCAGGTGACGGTCCCGCCGTACGGCGCCGGCGGCAAACCGCTGGTTGAGCCTGCCTTCCTCCAGAACGGCCGCCTCAACGAGATCACCAGCTACTGGTACGAGATGCCGCCGAAGGCGCCGTGGGAGTCCACTTCATTCCCCATTTCGCTGGCGTTGCGCGAGCCGCGATGGATCTCCATGATCGCCCTCTACTTCAACTGCTACGACGAAGCCAACGTCACACCGCATTTCGACCTCTACCTCACCGACCTCGAGAGCAGGAAGGAAGTGCTGGTGGCGTCGGTTCGCAACAACAGGCAGATCTACCGGCTGGTCAAGTTTCCGCCGATCAAGACGTCGCTGGTGCGGCTGGAACTGGTGAACTCGATCCGGCGGCTGCGCACGATCACCGAGGTCGAGCTGTACGGGCCGCTGTCGGGCAAGGAAGTGGCCACTGGCTTCGCCGAACCCGACGGCCAGAACACATGGATGGGCAGCTTCGCTCGTGTGGACAAGCGGCAGAAGACGCTCGCCCCCGAATACGACGCGCCGATCGTCAAGCCGCTGGAGAACGAGCTGTCGTGGAGCGCACCGTCGGCCCAGATTCTTGTGTCTGAAGGCAAGCTGTACGTGTCGCGCCTGCTCGGCCACAACGACATGCACGAGCTGGCCGAGCCGACCGTGGTGAAGTCGCGAGCGCGCACCGGCGGCATCGGCTTCGCACCGTATGTCACGATCTACGGCGGCTTGCTCCTCAAGTGCGGCAACGACGGCAAGCTGTATTGCATCGACGCCGAGAGCGGCCGCGAGCTGTGGTCGGTCAAGCTCGCCGAGCGCCTCCGCTGCTGCCCCGTGGCCATCGCCGAAGACGTCTTCGTGGCCAACCAGCAGGGCAAGTTCTACAAGCTCGACCTTGCCAACGGCAGCATGATGATGGAGGTCGACCTGCCGGGGGGCGTCTACGGCTCGCTGGCGACCGATGGCCGACAGGTCCTCGCGATCACCGACGACGGCCTCGTGCAGAGCATCGATCCTGCCACGGGCAACGTCCTGTGGAAGATGCCCATAGCGCCGTACAGCGAGTCGACGCCCGCCGTCGACGCCAACGTGGTCTACCTCGCCGATCAGCAGGGCAAGGCGTTTGCCCTCAACGCCTCCAACGGCACGCCCGTCTGGACGGCAGCCCTGGGGCAGGAATTCACGCGCTGCCCGGTCGTCACCGACAAGTACGTGATCTTCGGCTGCCGCGACGGCAAGCTGGCGGTCCTCAACCGCGCCGACGGCAAGGAAGTGCGCTCGATCCAGACCAGCAGCCGCTTCTCCTATGAGCCGGTCGCGTTCGGCGAGCAGATCCTGTACTTCGACAACGACAAGGCGATGCTGCTGAACATCCCCGACGGCGCGACCAAGCCGCTGCAGGCATACTACCCCAAGGCCCGGGCCAGGGGCAATGACCCGCAGGAATTCGAGCTGAAGGACGTCGCCCTCGACGACGACCCGCTCACCCCGATCAGCTACTACAAGGGATACCTGTTCTTCGTCCCCCGCCACCTCAACTCCACACACGTGATCCAGGAGATGAACACCGTGTGGAATCCGGCCGGCGGGAAGTTCTTCGTGCTGCCGCCGAGG
>DATKYA010000057.1:0-2918 GCA_035528775.1 Planctomycetota bacterium
TGAAAAACGCGCGTTCGAAGAACGCATGCAATCCCGCGGCATCCAGATCGCCGGTTTCAGTGGCGATCCCGCCGGCCAGCGTCGCGATGCTCCCCCGGGCGAGCACGCCGATCCATGCGTCGGGATATCGCTCACGCAGACCGGCCGCCACCGGCAGCGTAATGATGAAATCGCCCAGCGCCCCCGGGCGAATAATGAGGATTTTTTGCATGGCGAGCGTCTAATCCTATGGAACGGATGATGCGAGTCAATGGGAAAAAGCGTTGATTTCCAGTCGCACCTGTGGTAATTTGCGGGTTATGAAAATCGGCTCCCGGAGAAATCCCGCATGATCAGATTGGCCGGATGCACACTGCTGTTCTGCTGCATCTGCGCGGCGGCGTGCGGCGATATCGTCGTCCTCAAGACCGGTGCGCGAATGGAAGGCGAGGTCGTGGCGCAGGATGACGACGCAATCACCCTGCGTATTAGAAACGCCGAAATCGAAATCAAGCGCGCCACGATCAAGGAGATCATCGAGCAGAAAACGCCTCGCGAGCTCTACGAGAAGATGCTCGAATCCCTCGCCGACGACGACGCCGACGGCCACTACCACGTGGCGCTCTACTGCATCAACGAGAACATGAGGGACGACGCGGTCGAGCTGCTTCGCCGCGCGGTGCAGCTCAGGCCGGGCTTCGCCGAGGCCGAGGCGAAACTGAAGGAGATCATCGCACCCGCCGCCGGCGAGATTTTTGCCCGCGCCAAGACGCTCGCCGAGCAGGGCCAGCCCGGCAAGGCACGCGAGTGCTACGCACGCGTCGCCGAGAACTATCCCGAAACCAGGTTCGCTCCCGAGGCCAGGGCCGCCATCGCCGAGCTCTACTTCGACCAGCGAAACTACCCCGCCGCCATGAACCAGTGGGCGAGCATCCTCAAGAACGACGACCGCAACACCCGCGCCTACCTCGGGGCCGTGCTCATCTGCGAGCGGATCGGGCAGTTCGACAAGGCACTGCAGATTCTCGAAGGCGTGCTCGGCTACGAGCGCGACGAACCGGTTCGCCGGCAGTGTGTCGAGAAGAAGCAGATCATCGGCCAGATCGTCACCGCCAGCAAGGCCGCCGAGCAGCATCCCGAGAATCCCGCCAACTGCGCCACGATCGCCGCACAGTTCGAGAAGCTCGGCCTGCCCGACACCGCCATCAGTTGGGCCGGGAAGGCCGTGGAGAAGGGCAGCCGCGACCCCGCACTCGTCGAGAAGCTCGCCCGCTACTTCGACAAGGACATGAAGGTCGTCCGCGCCCTCAAGTACTGGATGCTCCTCAAGGAGCTGAATCCCGGCGAGCGCCTGGTGCGCGAGGCTCAGCAGCGCATCGCACAGTTGTCGATCCTCAAGCTCGTCCCGGAATACCTGCAAGCGGCATCGTCCGCCCGCCGGGCCGAGATCGCCCGCACGCTCACCAATTCGGGGCTGCCGTTCGCCACTATCGAGGCGGTGACGCGACGGAGCTTCGAGTTCCCCCCCGCCGACAAAACCGGCGTGACCGCCCGCACCGTCAGTCTGGGCGACGGCACCACCGGCTCCTACGCTCTGTTCGTGCCCGAAAAGTACGATCCCGAAACGAGCTGGCCGCTGGTCCTCGCCCTGCATCCCGCCGGCGGCACCGGCCAGAACTACGTGCAGGCCTGGTCGCGCTTCGAGCAGGCCCACAGCTACCTCCTCCTGGCGCCCACCAGCGAAGGCCATGCCGGCTGGAACGAGAAGGAAACCAGGCAGCTCGTCAGCCGGGCACTGCGGGACGTCCGCGAGAACTTCAGCATCGATCCCAATCGCATCTACATCGACGGCGCCTCGATGGGCGGGATCGCCGCCTGGCACTACGGGCTGGCCGCGCCCGACCTGTTCGCCGGGCTTGTCTGCCGGGCCGGAGCGGTGAACACCGACTCCCGGCTCCTCCTCGCCAACGCCTTCGCCCTGCCCGTCTACATCATCCACGGGCTGAAGGACACCGTCATTCCGCTGGAGGCCGTCAAGCCCGCCCGCGACGAGCTTGTCCAGATGGGCTACGACGTGACCTACCGTCTCGACACGAAGGCCGGGCACGGCAGCTTCGCCGAGGAGACGCCGAAGATCATCGAGTGGCTGTCGAACCGCGTCCGCGATCCCTACCCCCGCCAGGTCCGGTTCCGCCTGCTGTCGCTGGCCGGCCCGCGCAGCTATTGGCTGCAGGCCGAGGTGCTGGCCGACACGATTTTCGACCCCATGAGGCCGGTCGTGGTGCCCAAGGTCGCCGGCCAGCCGCTCCAGGGCGAGCTGCGCGACAACTACATGCGATCCCTCATGCGAACCGGCGTCGGTAAGCTCGACGGCCAGATCGACGGCAACAGGATCACCGTTTCCACCCGCCACATCATGGGCTACACCGTTCTCCTCGACGACCGTCTGGTCGACCTTGACAAGCCGGTGCAAGTGATCACCAACGGCAAGCAGAGCTTCTCGGACAAGGTCGACCGCGACCTGCCGTTCATGCTCGAATGGGCACGCCGCCACGCCGACCCCGGGATGCTCTACTCCGCCCACGTGCGAGTCGTGATCGAGAGCGAGTGAACGACGGCCGGAGCGGCTTTCGTTCTTCATTCTCGTTCCTTGTTTCCAGTTCGGTGTTCCCTGTCGATCCATCCTTGCTTGCTCACCCCCTACTCGCCAAACCCCAAATCCCCTGCGATCATCTCGCCGCAGTATGTTCCTGTTGTTGAGTGTTGCCCGTTGATCTCCATCCTTGAGTCCTCTCCCCCCGCCGTCTATGGTCAGTTCCCGCCACCAGCGCCCGATGCTCGGCATTCGAAGTCCAGTGCTCGATATTCATTGTTCGATGTTGTCCTCCTTCCCCTTTTCTTGACATGCCCCCAATCATGTGGTATACTTCTTTATACGG
>DATKYA010000058.1:0-26436 GCA_035528775.1 Planctomycetota bacterium
ATGAAGGATGATGAATATTGAAGGGGACGGCGACAGGCCGCAGGCTGCAGGCTACGCGCTCCAAGCTACGGGTCGTGGCACAGGTCACGGATTGCCACAGGTTGCAGGCCACAGACGGCCGGTGACAGGGTGGCAAGCGGCACGGTATAGAAGACCACAGGGGCCCGTCTTCCGGACATGCCCGACATCATCCTGCCGCCACCACAGGCCTGTCGGCTGGTTGTCAGTCATTCATCATTCTGCCGGCAAGCAACCTCCCCCTCGGCGAATGCTCGATCGCCAGCGATCCCTGGTCCAGCGGCAGGGCCGCGGCCGGCGAAGCTCCGTCGATGGCGATGCAGCGGTCGAACACGGCGCCCGGCCCGATGGTGAAGCATTCACCGATGATTGACGACGCTACGCGGGCGTTGGCCCCAATGGCGGCACCGGGCAGGATGATGGAATTTCGCACCAGGGCGTTGCGGCATACCATTGCGGCGTGCCCGAGCACGCACGGCCCGACGATTGTCGCTCCGGCGGCGATCGAGCAGTTCCGCCCCAGCACCACCGGGCCGGTGATCGTTGCCGCCGGATCAATGAACACCGGCCAGTCCGCCCACACGCCATCCATCACTTCCGTCAGATCCTGCGGATCCGCTGCGACCCGCCCGAGCACCATGGCTGATGCTGCCAGGTAGTCGTCGGCCGTATTGACAGTCAGCATGCCGTCGTCCGCATCGGGAGGGCGGCTTCCCGCCGGTTTCACCAGACTACCGAACGGAAGCACGTCAGCCCGCAGCACGACTGCCGGTTCGCGCAGGGCCATCGGGCGGTCGAATAGCACGCTGACACCCTCGTTCGAATGATGGCGGAAGTAGTCGGCGAGTTCGGGGCATCGGAATGCGATGACAGCTTCGGTAATGCCGGCCTTCCGTATGGCGCGGAGCTGGTGGCGAATGAGGGGCTTGTTCGCGAGCAGCAGCAGCGACGGGCAGAACGGCCGCTGCTGGTGCGGATCGTGGCTGGGGGCGATTATGACTGCTTTCATCCCTGTCTCCCCTGGGCAGGCAACGACGACCGCAGCGGTCGTACGAAGACCTCGACCTGCCCCTGCCCCGTCTTGGCACAAGCTATGCAAATCGTGTGTTCCCTACAGGCATTATGACGCGGTTCTGCCGGCGCCGCAAGCCGAAACACTGTAGGGAAATCCCACACGCGCTATCACACAGTTCCCCCCACCGCAAGTCATTGCGTGACAGGCGGTTGCGAACCGCCGCCTGTGCACAACCGCCCTCCTCCGCGGGAAAATCATGCACCATTTCCCGCCGAAACCGCTCAAGTTCGCCCCCCCCAAAGACGTTATACACAGCACCCAGAAGTCATCGAGATAGATGGCGTTTCCCCGGCTTTCATCACAGGGAGTTAAGCCGTGGCCGGTTCCGTGCACGCACTGTCTCGCGCAACGGTCTGCGCGGGAACGTACGGAACAGGGATTGTTCTCGTGTCGCTGATGCTCGCCCTCGGCGGATGCCTCTCGCTCAAGACACCCGATTATGTCCTGAGGCACCGCGATCAGCTCGAACAGAAACTGAACGTGAAGATCGACATCTCCCACGCCAGCAGCTTCACCGGGAACGTCGACCGCGTCCTGAACGACATCGACCGCCAGCTCTCGCCGCTGCCCGAAGCCTACCGCGCCAAGATCGCCCGCATCGCCGTCGGGGATGGATTCTTCCGCGAGTACATGCTGTTCGCACCGTTCGTCGGCGCATATACCGCCAAGAACGGCACGGTATTCATTCGCAACGCCAATGCCACGGGATACGTGCAGTCCGCCCTGTTGTTCCCGGGCAACAACGTGCTGATGCATGAAGCCACGCATTCGGTGCAGTACAACGAGATGAACCACTGGGCGCTGACCGGCCATCCGACGCCCGAATTCGGGCAGCTCATCCGGAATTGGGAATTGCAGTATTTCGGCGATGCCAACCGCGACGGCGAGCTCGACGACCTCGACGCGGCATACGTTCAGCAGCACCACGAAATTTACGACAGCAACAGGGATGGGAGCATCAACTTCCGGGACGTGGAGCTTGCCCGCGGCAAGCCGTATGTTCAGGGGAACTGGCTCTCGGCGAATGGCCTGAGGGTATTCCTGCGAATGAGTTTTGGGGGAATCGTGCCGCGGCCGAACGGGTACCCGTCGTCCTATGCCAGGACCTACGTGTGGGAAGATGCCGCCGAGACGATGCGCTGGATATGGTCGGCCGGACTGCTGCCCGCGCTCTATTCGAGCGGCTCCGAATCAGCAACCGCCGACCGGGCATGGGAGCGCTACCAGGACTTGAAGAAACGCGATCCGCTATTCGCCCGGAAGGTGTTCCTGATGGTGCAATACGTGGCTGCCCATGAGAAGCCGGAGTTTCTCAGCGCGCGGTGGGTCGACTATACGCGCAGGCATTCGGTAATCGCGAGCGGAAAGGCCGCTCAATGACCGAACCGCATCACGAGCATGGCTCCGTGGTCCTTGCCGCCGCACCGAACGGAAAGCCCCAGCGCAAGCCCGACAATGCCCCAGAACACCACCTGTGTGGCGATGTTGTAGAATACGTCGAACGAGATGGCCGCGACGCCCAGGCCGCAGATCGCCGCGGCCAGGCTCCACAGCCGCATCCGCACGCTGGCTGCCTGATTGCGCGCGGTCACCGCGATCTCACGCACCACAAGGGCCGCAAGCCACGTCATCAAGCAGAACCCCGCAACGCCGTTTTCCAGCAGGAGGGTGAGGTAGGTGCTCTGCGGTACGCCCTGCCGCCACCACGGCGCACCCGCCGCGGCAGATGACCGTATCGTTTTCGTGCCGTAACCGATCAGCAGTTGCTGGAAGGACGATTCCTGGATCGATCTGACCGCGCCGGTCGCCGCGGCGTACAGGTCGGTTGCCACTGCCGCCGGACTGAACCGCTGCCCGCCGACGGTCGCGAGCATCAGCAGGCACGCCCCACCGCCCAGGAGGGCATCGCGCATCCGAAGCTTGCCGGTCTTCACCAGCAGCACCCCGGCGGATACGAGCAGCGCGGGCACGCCAAGCCTGCTTCCCGCGGTGAACACCGCTGCCGTGATTGCCGTCAAAACCGTCACCCACGCCAGTTTCGTCGTGCGCGACTTCGCTTCGAGGTACTCGCACAGCACGAATGGGAAGCCGAGCGCCAGGTAGGCAGCGAGGCCCATCGGGCTGCCCAGCGTCGCAACGGTACGAATGGGATGATCGAGCAGGCCCAACCCTGCCCCGAGCCTCCCGACGAGGCCCATCATCGCCACACCCCCGGCCGCCAGCCCGACCACCTGCCCCGCTTGCTTCACGAACTGCACGTCCGGCCGCAGATTCACCATAACGAACGCGAAGAAGAACCCCGTGATGCATAGGTACAGCAACCCCCGAAGGGCCGTCACCGGGCTTGCCGAAAACGGCGCCGCGAACAACGAGATCAGCACGAACGCCACCATCGGCGCGTCGATAGCCGAATGGCTGATCAGCCAGCGGTTCGACTTCCCCGTGCTCAGCGCCAGGTACGCCCCAGCCGCCAGCAGCACCGGAATGATCGGGTTGAACTGTACGCCCAGCACCCGCAACAAGAACAACCGGCTCACCCCCGCCGGCACGAACGACACGAACAGCACGATCAGGCACAGCAGCGATGCCTTCGTTATCCATTTCTGCACGAGCTTCACGAATGTCATCGTCAGGATCACGAAGTCGAGCCACAGCGATCGCCGCCTGACGTAGATCAGATCGTAGCGGAGCTTGTTGGCGATGGTGGTGTAGTAGCCGCCGCGAAGCTGTGCGAGCCCGGTCATCCCGGGGCGAACTGCGAACCGACCGGAATAGCCGGGCACGGTCTTGCGCGATTCGTCCAGGAACACCAGGCGGGTCGGCCGCGGACCCACGAGGTTCATGTCGCCCTTGATCACGTTCAGGAGCTGCGGGATCTCGTCGAGCTTCGCGCGCCTCAGGAACTTGCCGAGCCGGTGGTAGAAGGGATCGTCGTTCCTCAGCAGGCGGCTGCCGATCTTCTGCTCGGCCCCCACGTGCAGTGTGCGGAACTTGTAGATGGTGAAGATGCGTTCGCCCTTGCCCACGCGCGCGCCGCGGTATAAGACCGGCCCGCGCGATGCCGCCTTGATCGCGGCCGCCAGCACCGCCATCACCGGCAGCAGGAATATCATCCCCACCACCGAGACCGCCACCTGCAGAATCCTGCTGGCGGCTTCATATGCCGCGTGGTCATGCACTCGCTCCTGGTTGCGAGCCAGCACGGCTGTCGACGTCAAAGCTTGCACCATTACTATACCCCAATCAGTGTCCCGGCTTGCGTAGTCTCAGTTTTGCCCGCAACCTTGCTGTAGTTCTGGTGCCATAGCATGAACATCAGCAAGCCCCAGATATTGCGGCTGTAGTCAACTTCCATCGCATCGTGTGCCGCCACTATCCGCCCCACGTACTCCTCGTCGAAGATTCCCTGGTTGCGGATCACCGTCGGGTTCAGGTATTCGTTGACGACGGGCCGCAGCTCCTGCCGCAGCCACGCCGCCATCGGCACGCTGAAACCCTGTTTCCTGCTGAACAGGACTTCCCGCGGGAGGCGGTCGGCCAGCGCCTTCTTGATGATATGCTTCTTGGACAACCCCTTCATCTTCAAGTGCGACGGCATTCGCGCCGCCAGCTCGACGAACTCGTGGTCCAGCAGCGGCACGCGCCCCTCCAGGCTGTTTCCCATTGTCATCCGGTCGACCTTCGTCAGGATGTCGTCGGGCAGGTACACCTTCGTGTCCACGAATTGCCATTGCCGCAGGTTATCCATGCTTTGGTATACTCTAAAGTATCGACCCATGGCGTCGAATGATTCACGGGAAGCTCCGGCGAGCATCGGGCACAATAGGGCTTTCTGCTGCTCGTCGAAAATCACCTTCCACATGAAGTGCGCTCGTGCTGGATCATTCAACGCCCCCTGCACGAACCGCTTCGCCTTGAAGTCCCAGCTATCTTTCCTATGCGAAACCGCGAGGTGATTCACAGCCCAGGGAAATGCCCGAGCGGAAAACCAGCGGGGCAGGCGTCGGTAAATCGAGCCGAGTTTGCCGGCCTGGTATGTGTAGTATCCGGCGAACAGCTCGTCACCGCCGTCCCCGCCCAGCGCCACCGTCACGTCCTCCCGCGCCATCCGCGACAGATAGTACGTGGGGATCGCGGACGAGTCGGCGAACGGCTCGTCGAACAACTCCGCCAGCCGGGGGATGATTTCCATCGGCCGCATCCGGACCACGCATTCGCGATGGATCGTGTTGTACTGCCGCGAAATGATCCTCGCCTTCTCCACCTCGCTGAAACTCTTCTCGCCGAAATCGATCGTGAACGTACGAATCGGATCCGACGTGACCTCCGAGCACAGCGCGACCAAGGCGCTCGAGTCGATTCCGCCGCTCAGGAATATGCCGATCGGCACGTCGCTCATCAACTGCATGCGGATCGAGCGCTTCAGGCTCTCACGGATCATCTCGCAGTACTCGGCCTCGGAATGCAGGCCGGGTCGGTCCGCGGCCGCCGGCAGATCCCAATACTGCTTGATCCGCACGGTGCCGTCGCAAACGATCACCGCATGGCCGGGCTCGAGCTTCTTCGCGCGCTGGAAGATCGTGCTCGGCGCGGGAATGTAGTTGTACGACAGGTAATCGCTGAGGGCGCGGGTGTCGATGTCGCGCGACATCCCGGCCGCCAGCATGCTCTTCAGTTCGGAGCCGAACAGCAGCACGCCGTTTTCGACGGCATAGTGCATCGGCTTCACGCCGATCTGGTCGCGGGCCAGCAGCAGCGTCCGCCGCGTCGCATCCCACAACGCCACGCCGAACATCCCGTTCAGCCGGCTCACGAAGTCCTCGCCGTATTCCTCGTACAGGTGAACTACGACCTCCACGTCGCTACGGGTGTAGAACGTGTGGCCTCGCCGCTCGAGATCGGCGCGCAGTACCTTGTAGTTGTAGATCTCGCCGTTCGTCACGGTCCAGATCGAGCCGTCTTCGTTGTGGATGGGCTGTCCCCCGGTGACGAGGTCGATGATGCTCAGGCGCCTGATGCCGAGGCCCACGGTGCGGTCGGCGAAGATTCCCTCGTCGTCCGGCCCGCGGTGGACCATCGTCTCCAGCATCCGGTGGACGTCCTGTCGGGTGACCGGCGGCCGGTCCCTGTCAAGGTTCAGCTTGCCGCATATTCCACACACGGCGACCTCCTTGTCGGGGTTCAGATGGTGATGTCTGTGGAGCGAATTCCTGGTACAGGCGGATGGTCTCGTCGACCATGGCTTCGGCTGACATCAGCGTCCGCGCACGTTCGTGCCCAGCCTGGCCAAGGGAGTCCGCCAGGCGGCGGTCGCCCAGCAATTCTGTGATCCTGTCTGCGGCGTCGGCGGGGTCGTCTCCCCGGATGATCAGGCCGGTGGTGCGATCCTGTACCAGTTCGGGCACGCCGTTGACGCCGGTGGTGACGACCGGCAGTTTCATGTACATGGCCTCGGTGAGTGCCCGCCCCACGCCCTCCCACCGCGATGGAAGTGCAAACACGTGCATCGCCGCCAACAGGTCGGGCACGTCCGTCCGTTCGCCGAGCAGGTGAACGCACCCGTCGAGCTTCAACTCGTGGATCATGTTCCGGAGGTGGTCGTGCAACGGCCCCTCGCCAATCATCAGCAGATGGGCCGACGGCACTAGTGCCTTGACCGACGCGAACGCCTGCACCAGCACTTCTGGCGCCTTCTGCTCGGCCAGCCTGCCTACGAAGCCCACTACCTTCGCGTCATCCGGCAGGCCGAGCGCCCGCCGGACCCGCTGCGGATTCAAGCCGGGAACAAGGCTGCTGAAGTCGACCCCGCTGTGGACGGTAACGACCTTTGCGGGCCGCACCACGCCGTGCTCGATCAGCTCGCCCCGCAGCACCTCGCCCACGCTCACCAGCCGGTGACAGAACAGGCAGAAGAACCGCTCGGTGATGAAGCACAGGCGGGTCTTCCAGTTCTCGCGGCGGGTGTCGAACGGCACGCCGTGGAACGTGTGGATGATCACGGGCACGCGGCACAGCCACGCCACCACGCGGCCGATCATGCCGGCCTTGGTGCTGTGCGTGTGAACGACGTCGTACCGCTCGCGCCGCAGCAGCCGTGCGATGGCGAGCGCCGCGACGAAATCCTGCTTCGGGCGGATCGATCTGATCAGCGCGGGGATCGTCCACACGGTGACGCCGCACGCCTGTGCCTCGCGGATCAGCGCCGTGGCGTCGCCCGGGCCGAACGGCCCGCACGCCAGATGCACGTCGTACCCCTGCCGGACCAGGCCGCGGATCGTCAGCAGCGTGTTGCGCTGGGCGCCGCCCAGGTTCGATTCCGTGATGATGTGGAGGATCTTCATGTCGCGGTTTCCTTCGGTGCGCACGGGCGGGCGTAGCGGCCGACAGCCGAACGCTGCGACGCGTGCAGTACGCGATCGTATTCATCGTACAGGCGGCTCACGTAGCCCGCGATCCCGAATTCCTGCGCCGCAAACGCCTTCCCGGCCGATGCCATCGTGCGGGCAAGCTCCGGCGATTCCAGCAATCGGCGGACGCACGCCGCCAGCGCCGACGGATCATCCCGCGCGAAAAGCAGGCCCGTCTCGCCGTGCACGACGACTTCCGGAATTCCGCCGGCTGTGCTGCCAACAACCGGCAGCCCGGCGCCCATCGCCTCGATGATCGACAGCCCCAGCCCCTCGTGGCTTGACGGCAGCACGAAAACGTCCATGGCGGCGAGAAACGCACCCGGGTCTTTCTGCGTGCCGGCAAGCGTGACCGCCGCACCCAGTCCGAGTTCGCCGGCCTGCCGCTCCAGCGCCGGCTTGCACGACCCGTCGCCCACCAGCAGCAGTCTGGCCGCAGGAAATGTTGTGCGAAGTGCCGCAAAGGCCGATACGAGCACACCGTGGCCCTTGGCGGGCTCCATCCTGCCGATCGTGCCGATGACCACGTCGCCCTCGGCGAATCCGCATTGCTGCCTGATCCGCCGCCGGACGTCCGCCCTGGCCTGCCGCACTATGCCGCTCGCACGGGCGAAATCCACCCCGCTCAGCAGCACCTTCACGCTGTCTTCCGCCACCGGGCAGTTCTCGATGATCGATTGCTTCACCGCATTCGAGATGGCGTAGATGGCGTCGTAGAACCGGTAGGATTGGCGGTTCAGCCAGGCCGCAACGGGATTGGTGGTGAGGCGTTCAAACGTGAAATGCACGGTGGTGACCACACGGCGGCGCGCGAGTTTTGCTGCCGCCAGCCCTACTTGCGTGGCGGGCAGCAGGTGCGTGTGCACGATCTCGGGCTGGATTTCCGCGAGCACGCGCCGCACGAAGAACAGCGCCGTCACCGGATTCAGGCGGCTGCTCGGCGAGATCACGCGGGCGCCGGTCAACGCCATCGCCTCCGCCATCGGGTTCTCCGGTTCCAGCGTGCAGACCGTCAGCTCGCCGGGAGCCGGCCGCACGTACGATGCCACGTCCAGCAGCAGCGTCGTCGCACCGCTCACGTTCAGATTATTGATGATATGCAGGACGTGGGGCTTCAGCATCCTGAGCCTCCATGCTCGGTGCGGGGATCGTAGCCGGCGGCAGTGAGGCCGCCCCAGTGAAGCACGCCATCCGGCCGGTGATCGCGCGGAAGATCGCGGGATCGACCTTCGCGAACGCCGGCAGCAGAATCCGCGGAATCCGCTGCCTGATGAACCCGCTCACTTTCAGGTACCTGTTGAGGAAGTTGTACTGCTGTTCCAGCACGTCTTTCGACCACTCCGTGAACACCGGCACGGACTCGAACATGCTCCAGCCTTCGTGGAAGTTTTCGTACCAGGAGAACTCCTGCGGCAGCATGCCGCGCTCGCTTGCCATCCGCGCGATGGGAGTGCCCGGATAGATCCGCAGCACCTGCGTGCTCACCTCGGTGGCGCAGGTCGACAGCGTCTTCGCGAACGTCTCCCGCATGGCCGCGGGCGTGTCGCCCGGAAGGCCGATGATCAGGTACACCTTCACGTGCCTTATGCCTGCCCTGATCGACATCCGGATGACGTCGCGTGCACGTTCGTAGCTGGCTTTCGTGCCCACCTTCGCCTGCGCCCCCGCGTTCAGTGTTTCCAGACCGTAGTCGATCTGCCGGCAGCCCGCTTCCACCATCATCTTCAGGATCTTCTCGTTCACCAGGTCGATCCTGGTGCTCGTGCCCCAGATGATGCCCAGCTTCCTGTCGATCAGCGCCCGGCAGATTTTCTCGGCTTTCTTGCGGTCGGCGGTGAACGCGTCGTCGTAGAAGTACAGCGCCCGGTAGCCGTGCTGGTTCACGAGCGTGTCGATCTCCTCGATCACCTTCTCGGCGGACAGGCTTCGTGTGGTCTTGCCCCAGAAGTGCGTGGCGCAGCAATAGATGCAGCCGAACGGGCAGCCACGGTTCGACAGCACGTGGGTGGTTCGCCGCTTCAGCGTGCTGTAGCCCGGGTAGCGGCTCATATCCACCTTGTGCCGGGCCGGGCTGGGCAACGAATTCAGGTCCTTGATGAAACCGCGGTCGGGATTGATCACCATCCCGTCGCCGCTGCGATATGCCAGCCCCGGAATCTCCTCCAGCGGCTTGCCCGACACCAGGTCCAGCGTTTTCATCTCGCCTTCCCCGATGATCACGGCGTCGACCGCGGTGTGCTGCAGCGTATCCTCAGGACAGAAGCTCACGTGCGGCCCGCCGGCCACCACGACAATGTCGGGGAAGCTTTTCTTGATCGCGTGGGCCACGTCGCGCATCTCCAGCCGGTTGTGCGTCGTGCAGCTCAGGCCAACGATGTCCGGCCGCCGCACGCGCACCTCATCAAGAATCTGCTGGTCCGACAGGCCGTCGACCGAGGCGTCGAGCACTTCGGCGCTGTAGCCGTTCGCCTCCAGCACCGCGGCAATGTACATCACCCCCAGCGGCGGATAGTGCGTGTTGTTGTACTTGTTCATCCTGGTCGGGACGACGAGGAGCAGCATCTTCTTGAACGGCTTTCTGACGGCAGTCGGCAACATTGCATATCCTTTCATTTCGCTGCCTGTGGAGCAAGTCGCGATAAATCGATTCCGTCTGGCGGGCCATGCGTTGGGGCGACAGGAGCGTTTCGGCCTTGCGTCTGCCCGCCGCGCCCATCGAGCGAGCCTCGGCAGGATTGGCGGCCAGCCGGCCCAGTGCCGCGGCCAGCGCCGGAGCGTCGTCCGGCGAGGCCAGCAGACCGGTCACCCCGTGCTCGACGGCTTCGTCCTGCCCGGCGGCGCTGGTGGAGACCACCGGCTTTCCCTCCGCCATTGCTTCCAGCGTGGTGTTCGCCAATGCTTCGGCGGCGGATGGTACCGCCACGACGTCGGCACACGCGAAAATCTCGCGCACATCCGTTCTGTACCCCGTGAAGATGGCGCGGTCGGTCAGGCCAAGCTTGCCCGCGAGGATCTCATATTCCTCCCTGTGCGGTCCGTCGCCCGCGATGACGCAACGAACGCTGTCCGGCAGGCTTGCGATCGCACGCAGCAACACGTCGATACCCTTCACGGGTTGCAGCCTGCCCGCGAACGCCACCACGAAGTCGCTGCTTCGCAGGCCGAGCTCGGCCCGTTTCGCAGCCAAATCATCGGGAGTCCTCGGCGGAGCCGGCTCGACGCCGTTGTAGATCACGCGGATGTCGGCCCGGCGATAACCTCGCCCGCGGTAGTACGATTCCAGCGCGGCGGCCGGCACGATCGATGCGTTCACGAAGCGATTCAGCAGCAGGTCCGCCCACCGGTAACCGAACAGCGGCCGGTAGAACTCGTTTCGCGCTACGTTCTTGCGCTCGACCACGGGCATACCCATCACGCGGGCGGCGATCGCCTCCAACCGGCCGCCGCAGATGTGCACGACGTCCGGCTTGACCTTCGTGAGCAGGTGCACGAACCGGATGACGGCGATCGGGTCGAGCTTGCCGAACCGGGGGATGACGGCCATCCGCACGTTCCGGCGTGCCACTTCCTCGGCGAGGCCGCCGGCCCCGCGGCAGATCACGATATGCTCGAATTCCGCCCGGTCCGTGTGATCCAGGAGCATCAGCAGCGACCGCTCGGTGCCGGCGATCCGGCAGGCTTCGGTAACGTGCAGCACGGTGATGCTCATAACGGTTTTCCCGCTCGATGACGTCTATGGCGTCGCTTCGTTTCGCTGGAATGCGTAGGCGCCGGCCTGCAACGGCTGCGGCTGGCGGACGCCGCCCGTCACGGCCAGCGTGCCCTCGGCCGCGGTAGTGGTGGTAGACGCATCTGTCCTGGCCACCGAGTGCGCCGGCACGCCCGCGATCGTTGTATCGTCCGGAAACGATCGGATCACGACGGCGTTGGCTCCCACGCGCGAGCGGTTACCGATCGTGACCGGCCCCAGAATCTTGGCTCCGGCGAAAATCTGCACGTCATCGCCGATCGTGGGGAGTCCGTCGTACGCGTGGTCGCCGTATCGCCTGCCGATCCCGACGCCCTGGTAGATCGTAACGCGGGCGCCGATCCGGGCGCCGGCTTCGATGGCTACACCGCTGCCATGCACGATCAGCAGCCCCGCCCCGATGCTGGCCGACGGGGCGATCTCGATGCCCGTCAGCACTCGTGCCACCGCCGACAGCAGTCGCGGCAGCAGCATCACGTCGTTCTTCCACAACCAGTGGCCGAGCCGGTAGCACACGATCGCCCACAAGCACGGGTTGACAACCACGCTCGCGATCTTCCCCGCGGTGGTCGCCTGCAGCTCGGTTATGCGATGAACGTCGTTATACACGATTGCCTGCCTGTCAGACGGAAGCCTTGCCCCGCGCCAGAATCGGGAACGATGCGATCCGCAGCAAGTATTGCGGCCGCACCACGCCTGCCATCATCAGCCCGGCTCCGTACGCCGCTGCGGCCGCGCAGCCGGCCGCGATAGTCGAGCCCGACAGCCGCTCGGCAGCCGCGTACACAGCAAACATCACGGCACCGGCAGCAATGGTTCGCACCGCTATGCTCTCGATCCCCGCTTTCCGCAGCACGTCGACCTTTCTCCGGAGTTGCGCGTACAATACAGCCGCACCCAGGGCGGTGCCCACCGACAGCGACACCGGAATCGCCGCGTGCCCCATCACCGGCACCAGCAGGAGATTCAGGGCGATGTTGCTCGCCGCCGAGATCACCGCCGCCGGCAGCGGCGTCAGCGAGTCGCCGAACGACTGCGACAGCCTCGTCATGAAGTATCGCGCCACCATCGGGATCAGTGCAAACGAATAGAAGAAAACGGCGATCGCCGTGGCCTCCGCCGATACGGCATCGAACTGCCCGCGTTCCAGCAGCAGCGCGATCAGCATCCGGCGCCAGATCAGCAGCACAACCGCGGCTGGAACCGCGGCCACCGCAAGCATGGTGAAACTCACCCGCACCGCCTGGCGCAGCGGCTCGTCACGCTCGGCCGGCGGCTTATGGAATATGTTCGCTATCTCGGGGAAGCCCACGTCCACGATGGTCCGCACGAACGACAGCGGCACCATCAGCAGCTGCAATCCGTAGCCGAGTGCGGAGATGCTGCCGGCCGCCAGGCCCGACGCGAACATTCGGTCGGTGATCGGGGTGACTTGCAGTACGCCCGCTCCGGCCATCGTCGGGACACCCATCCTGATGCTCTCGCGCAGGCTGCGGCCGCGCCGCCACGCCCAGGCGTACCGGCCCCCGATCCGCTTGACCGCCAGGTAGCACACGAAGCAGCACGTCAGCTCGCCCATCACGTCACCCAGGGCGTAGGCCGCAATACCGAGCCGGCTGTGCAGGGCCAGCACGACGACAATCGCAACCGTGCTGAATATCAGAAACTTCAGCGCCGGCACGGCGAACCGGTCGTGCACGTGCAGAATGGCGTGCAGCACGTTTTGCACTGCGGTCAGTATCGCAACCGGCGCCAGGCACCGGGCCAGCATGTCTGCCTGGGCCAGCTTCTGTTCGCTGAACCCCGGAGCCACCAGGCTGATGATTGCGGGCGAGAACACCCAGTACGCTGCCGAGAAGGCGGCAATACCCGCAACCGAGAAATTGAACAGCGAGCTGATCTCCGCCCAACCATCGTTGCTGATGGAGCCGCCGCCGTCCCCGGCGGGCCCTCGGTGGCGCGAGATCAGCCTCACCGCCGCCACGTATATCCCCTCGCCCGCGATCGTCAGCACGGCCGTCGGAATCGCCATCGCCACGAGGAACGAGTCCATCGCGTCGCCGGTACCGAAGATCGACGCCACGATCGCCAGCTTGACCACCCCCGACAGCCGGCTGACGATCAAGCCGATGGATACCGTGCTGCAGTTCCTGAACAGCTTTCTGTACATGCGCTGCTTTCACAAATCAGCGTGCCGCCCGCGAGCAACGTGATTGCCGCTCCATTACGAAGCTGCGGGAGCGGCTCGAGTGCTGATAACGGCTGCCGCCAGCATGGCGGCATAGAAGATCGCGAACCACTGCCCGAGGCTGCCCTCAAAGAAGCACCCCGCCAATCCGGCCGCGAACAGGCTCACGATGATCGCCGCCATCGCGGCCGAAGTCTGGCCGGCAGGGCAATTCCGCCTGCTGAGGTACACGCTGCCCAACACCGGAACGGCGCCCAGCAGCAGCAGCGCCGCAAGCCCAACGACGCCGTTGTTGTACAGGCAGGAGACATATTCGTTCTCCACGCCAATCTTCACGGCCCCGAATATGGAAACACTCAAGTCGGCCGACGCCTTCGGCCCGTGCCCGATAAACGGGTGCCGCGGTACTGCCGCCAACGCCTTTCTGTCGATCGGCATGCGGTAACGGCTGTCGCTCGGGTGAATCAGGGCCGTTGAGAACCGGCTCACCCCCATCACTCCCACGAACAACAGCAAACCCGCCAGCATCGGGACCAGCAGCTTCAGGCTCAGCGCCTTTTTCCTGGCAAACAGCCCGTAGAACACCAGTGCAATCAACATCACCACCATCGCGGTACGGCTGCCAGTGGCAAACACAGCAAACGTGTGCAAGCATACCATGGCGGCCTTCCACGCCCACGGCACACGCTGGTTCAGCCACAACACGGCCGACGCCGCCAGCAACAGCCCGACCGTAGGGCCGATCGTTCCGAATGCCCGCTCGCCCGTCATGGGAAACTTCCGACCGAACGCGAACAGCACGTTCAAGGTGTGGTTGCCGGCCAACGCCAGGCAGAACTGCATGCTGGCAAGAACAGCTTCTGCCGTGATCAGGCCGATGAAGAACTTCGTGGCTCGCCGGAGGACGCGCTCATCTCGCAGCAGCAGGTAGTACGCCACGGGCGCCGCCAGCAGCAGGTAGGCCTGCTGAACCACTTCGGTAGCGGCAACACGGAGGTTGCCGGCGTTCAGCATCGACAGCAGTTGCACGGCGAGCAGCGCAACGGCCGGTACCATGTACAGGCCGCTGGGAAGCTCGAGATCCCGGCGCCGCAGCGCTGCCGTATAGATCGATGTGATCGTGAGCAGGGCCGCGAAGTCGTGCGGATACAGCACCATTGGCCCGGCCCTGATGGGGATGGGCAGCACGAGCGCGGCGAGCACCGCATACAAGCCGATCTCCGGCCTCGCCATCACCGCCACCGCACCGGCAATGCCCAGGATCACCAGCGGCCCATACACGCCGAGCACTATCAGCGCCAGCGCGGTGGCGACGGCTCCCGCCATCAGAATGGCGTACCGCGCCCCCGGACCGAATACGGCTGCGTACTCCGCCGGCCCGCCGAGATCCCTTGGTCGACTGCTCGTCGCCGCGATGGTCATTGCTCGGTTGTCCTCTGGATGCCCTGCATCGCTTTCGTGCGCGAGACGTTCCACGAGGCGGGGAACGCTTCCAGCGCCTTGTGGTAATACTTGTTGGCCCTGTCGATCGGGCCGACGTTCTCGTAGATTTCCGCCAGTGCCAGGAACACGTTGCCATCGGTGGACGTGCCCATCCGAAGGCGTTGTTCCATGAATCGCTTCGCCTCGTCGTATCGCTTCTGCCTCAGGCACGCGTAGCCGAGTTCCTCATAGTACGCGCACTCGCCAGGCTCAAGCGACACTGCCTTGAGGAAATACGCCATAGCGTCCTGCTCGGCGCCGCGCTCCTGCCTGATCTGCCCGAGCCCGAAGAACGCCCGAGCCGCCAACGGCCGCATGGACGGATCCGACTCCAGCTTCGGCAGCAGCCCCAGCAGCACCCGCTCCGATTCCTCGGGCACGTGGTTGGTGCTCAGGAACGTCGCGTATTCGAACTGGGCCTCGTTGCTGTCGGGCACGCATCGGGCGAGCTCGGCAACATCCCTGGTCTTCTGCAGCAGCCGCGTGAGGGCCGCCTTCGTGTAGTGCGGGTCGAGCCCGAGCGACAGGCGGAACGCCCGCTGGGCCGTCTCGCGATCCATTTCCCACATCATCTCGCCATACTTGCGCGATGCATACGCACTTGTCGGGTCCAGCTTCAGCGCCATTCGGAAGGACCGATCGGCCCCTTCCACGTCGCCCGACTCCCCCTGTGCTATCGCGAGCGACGCCTGATAGTAGCCGTTGAACCTGTCGAGTTGGGTTGCCTTGCGGAACTCGTTAATGGCCGGATTGTACAGGTACTGCCAGCCGCTTCGGTTCGACGATTCCGCCGAGCGCTGCTTGATCTGTGCCAGGCTCTGGTAGAAGATGCCGGCCCGGAAGCGCCACTCGCCGTTTTCGCTGTCGCGCTTGAGCGCCGTTTGCACACGCTGGATGCCATCGACGGCGTTGAAGCTGCCCTCACCCTTCACGAACTGCAGCGCCTGCTGTTCCACTGCATCCAGTTCGCGCTGTGCGAGGAAACTGTTTGCCCGGCCAGCCGCGCAGTACGCCAGCAGGCACAGGCACGCCATCGCCACCGCGAACGCTCCCAGCATCCCCGGGGCCACCACCGACTCGCCCTTGAGGATTCGCTCCGCCGGCCGCCCGATCCACGAAACCTTCGACGGCGATCTCGACAAGTGCAGGCTACTCAACACCACCAGCAGCCCCAGGATCAGCGCAAACAGCAGCCCGTTCGACGGCACGTGCAGGTTGAAGTCGAACATGCTGTGCACCAGCATCGCCGTCGCAGCAGCCGACAGCCCGATGATGATCCCCCTCGCGTACGTGCTGCGTTTCAGCGTCAGGCTCTTGATCACATAGCGGACAATGAGCCCGATGAACGCCAACCCGATGCCGAGTCCCACGATTCCCATTTCCACGAGGAGTTGGAGGTAGTCGTTTTCCACGTGCGTAAACGTAAGCTGCACGGGCAGTGTCTTGTACATGGGGAAGATCGAGCGGAACCCTCCCAGCCCCACACCGAGGACGGGGAAATCCGAGACGATCCTGGTTGCATCCTTCCACACGCCCAGGCGATATTCTTCGCCCGCCGGAGCGGCAAGCCCCGCGGCACGCGACAGCAGCGGCTGAATTCCCAATGCCACCGCCGCGACTACAGCAAGGCCGCACACAACGCCGACCGGCGCCATGTTGCGGCGGGCCGAGCGGACCGAGATCATCATCAGGCCGAACGAGATCCCGCCCACCACCAGGCTGAACGCCCCGCCGCGCGATGCCGAAACCAGGACCGACGCCATCATCACGGCCGTTACGAACCCCAGCAGGATCCGCTTCTCGCGGTTGCGCGTACCGATCAGCATCCCCAGTGCCACCAGCACCGCCATCACCATGTAGCCGGCAAAATGGTTGCGGTTCACGAATGGCCCGAAGCTGATCGCACCCGACGGCGGATCGCGGAACCACATTATCTTGCCGTTCGGCGCCGCCTGGCCCAGGATGCCGATCATCGCCACGATGAATCCAACCACCACCACCGCAGTGACCAGCCGCGCGATCTGCGATCGCCGCCGGATCACGTTGATCATGACGATGAAGGCAACGGCGTAGCTCACGATGAGGAACAGCATGGACCTGCCCGCGGCCCTGTTGACCGAGATGCACCGCGGTGCGGCCTGGCTGCCCGCCACAACAACGGGAGCCGCCGACTCGGAAGGCGTCCCGATCGCCGATTCCGCCGAGCGGTTCGCGCCCGGCAGCGTACCCGTTCGCTCCGACACAGCCGCCGGTGCCAGCCGCGACGCCAGCACCTTCGGCAGCGGCACCAACTGCAGGCACGCCACCGCGATGAACCCCGCCACCAGCAGATTCAGCGGGCTCTTTACGAACGCCAGTTTGTGCCTGAGGATCCCCTTGAACAGCCACAGGGCGCACATGGTGAACACGGTGGTCTCGGCTATCAGCTTGGACCACCGCTCCGTGGCACCGAACGCGATCGGCGTGAACGCGATCAGGAATATCGCAAGCAGCTCGATCAGGCCGTCGAGCACGTGCAACGACGCTCGTGACGCCGACCCATAGTGCCGCAGCCGTTCTTCCTCGCAGGCCGGGCATATCTTCAGGAAGCTGCTGGAAGACGGCTCAAACGGCTTTTTGCATCGTTTGCACAACTCAGGCATACGAACCTCCGGGATGGATCATCAGGACCGGCAATCGCGGAACACCGCGAGCACGCCTCATGAACCAGCGAGTATCCGGCCGAACCACGATCGCAGCGGCTCGGGGTCTGGCACGTAGACCGCCTCGCCGCGCACGACCGCATATGGATTGTCGCGAACCAGCCTGATGGCGTCATCGCCCAGGTATTTGCGCGCCTTTTCCGCGGCTTCCGCCAGGCGCGGGCACCGATAGTCTGCCGAATGGGCATCGGTGGCGATGAAATGCACCGCGTTCATCTTGAGCAGCGAAACCGCGCAGTGCTGTATCTCCGGGCCGAACGTGCCCAGAAGGCTGTCTGCCGTGATCTGGACCAGCACGCCCGACTGCACCATCGGCAGCACGGCGTTGGGATTCTCCTGCACTTCGGCGTTCCGCTCCGGGTGGGTAATGATCACGCTGATGCCGCTGGTGCGCAGGTCGAAGATCAGGTCGTTCAGCCAGGTGGGCATCACCTGCACGGGCGGTTCCAGCAGCATATACTTGCCTTGGCCGCCGATGGTCAGCCACGGGCGGTCCAGAACCAGCTCGCCCAGGCCTGCGGTCGCGGCCACGTCGGCCCCGGCGAGGACGTTCACCGGCACACCGCCGACGGCCAGCTCGTCGTTCAGCTTGCGGATGGCATCGGCTACCGTTTCGAGCGCGGGCTGGAAACGGTCGTTGAAGTGCGGCGTGGCCACGATCGTGCCGATTCCGTCGGCCGCGGCCTTCCTGCACATCACGAGCGACACGTCTGCGCTCTCCGGTCCGTCGTCGATGCCCGGGAGGAGATGGCAGTGGATATCGCAGAAACCTGGATTTTCATCCCGTGGCGGTAGCACGCGCTTCTCCGATGGCCGCTCGCCGGCGGCGATCAATTCTCGTAGGCGCGGCGGTAGTAATAGTACGAACTCTCGTGGTCCGACTCGACGTTGTTGAGCACGGCACCGATCACGTTGGCCCCCACGCTGTCGAAATGACGCTTGGCAAGGCGGGCGCACTTCTTGTCGGTCCGGCCCGCGTGGATCACGTGGATCAAGCCGTCGGCCTTCGCGGCCGCCAGGCGGCTGTCAGTCACCGCCATCACCGGCGGCGTATCGATGATCGCGCGGTCGTAATTCTTCTTGCATTCCTCCATGAGCTGGCCCATCCTGTCGGAATTGATCAGCTCGGAGGGGTTCGGAGGCATCGGCCCGGACACGATCACGTCGACGTTCGGAATGCACGTGGGCGTGACGACGTCGGGGAGGTTGCACCGGCCTACAAGATAGGTGCTGAGGCCGCGATTGTTCGGCAGGCGCAGCGAGCGGTGCAGCCGGGGCCGGCGCATGTCGGCGTCGATCAGCAGCACGTTCTCACCCATCTGCCCCAGCACGGTGGCGATGTTGATCGCGGTGATCGTCTTGCCTTCGCCGGGCATCGCGCTCGAGATCACGATGTTGCGCGCCTCGCCCTTCGCGGACGCAAACGCCAGGCTGGTGCGGATCGCGCGGTACGCCTCCGAGATAGTCGATTTCGTATCCAGGTGGCAGATCAGGTCCTTGTTGTCCGCGCCCACTTCGTCCTCCTCTTCGATTTCGGGCACGACGCCGAGCAGCGACTCGCCGACGTCCCGCTCGACGTCTTCGGGTGTTCGCACGCTGGTATCCATGTATTCGAGCATCACGCATGACCCGCAGGCCAGCGCGGTGCCCACGATCAGCGCCAGAGCGAGGTTGAGGGCCTTGCGCGGCGAGTACGGCTGCGCCGGCACACGGGCCGGATCCACCACGCTCACCTTCGACGCCTTGATCTGCATCGAGGAGATGGCTTCCTTGCTGCGGGACAGCAGCGACTGCAGGTGCTCGGTGCTCGTGTCCAGCTCGCGGTTGAGGATGTTGTAGTCGACTGCCGCGTCCTGCAGCTTCACCGCCTCTTCCTGCCGGGCTGCGAGCTCTTTCTTCAGGGCGTCGACCCGCTGAACCGCCGCGGTGTACTCCACGGCCGTCGCCTGCACGTAGTTGTCTGCGTGCTGGTTGATCGCTGCCTCAATCCGCTCGATGCGGGCACGCAGCCGCTGGCAGTCGGGGAATTCCGGCTTGTAGACTTTCAGAAGATCGGAGTACTCCGCCTCCAGCTTCACCACTTCTTCACCCAGCCGTTGCACAACTGGATCGGCCATGGCCGCGCGGGTGCTTCGTGGATTCGCCTTTATCGACTCATACGCCACCTGTTTGGCGATCCGATCCGCCTCGGCGGCAGTGAGCAGGCTGTTGAGCTCCGTCAGCCGCTGGTTGATGTTTGCCTTCATGTCGTCGAACGAATAAATTCCCTGCTCCCGTGTATAGGTGTGCAGCTTGCGCTCGGCGTCTTCCACGTGAGCCTTCTGCTCCGCGATCTGCCTGGTGAGCATCTGGCCGGCATAGCGAGACGCATCGAGCTTCTTCTCCACGCTCTTGCGGATGTAGATGTCGGCCCAGGTGTTTGCGATCTCGGCGGCCAGCTTGTTGCTGTGCGAATAGGTACTCAGTTTTACCAGCCTGCTTCCCCGGATGGGGTCGACGTTGAGCATGCCCAGCAGCCGTTCGACTACCGCGTCCCTGCGCTGCTCGTCGGTGAGGTTCTCGCGAGGCCCGCTGCCGCGCAGATGGGCCGCCATGGAATACGGGAATCCCGGCTGCAGCTCGCACTGGAAGTCGGCGTCCGCCGCAAGGTTCAACACGTCCGCCACCTTCTCCGCCAGATTGCGGCTGTGCAATACTTCCACCTCCGTCTTGATCAACTCGTCCGTGTTTTCATCAGCCGCCACGAATTCCTGCATCGACAGCACTTTCAGGTCGTCCTTGTTAATCCGCAGCAGCGTGGTGGCCTTGTAGACGGGTTTTTCCGAGAAGGTGTAGACCGACACAATCGTCATGACCAGCAGCAGGAACGTGAGCGCCGACCAGCGGCGTTTCCAGATCATCCTCGCAAGGCCATGAATCTGCTGCATGGCCGACGACACCGTGTCGGATGATTGCTGCGATGAAAGAATGTCAGCGGGAGTGGAGTTGCTCGTCATGTGGCCCTCCCAGGCGCGTTGTGTTATCTCAGTGAGGTGCCGACGCCGAAAACGCTCTTGATGAAGTTGAAGGTCCCGTAGACGGGCACCTTCCAGTAGCTCGGCTCGGCTTCCACGACATCAGATTTCAGAAGGAGGAGATCGGGGCGCTTGCCCGCGGAAACATCGGCGAGATCGATCTTCTCGACTTGAACTTGAGTGGGGGAGGTTCGTCGAATGACCCGGACGCGGTGCGATGCGGTATCGATGAAGTCGCCCGCCGTTCCGACCGCCTGTAAGGCCGTCATGTCCTTGCGGAGCGGGTACGCACCGGGCGTCTTTACGTAGCCGGTGATGAACACGTAGCCGCTCGACGGCACGTAGATGGAGTCGCCCGGCCGCAACGACAGATTCAGGCTCAGGTCGCCGCCTTCCAGCAGCGGGTTCAGGTCAACCTGCGTGGTCTGCCGCTTGCCCGAGGCGTCGGCCGTGGTAACGTAGACTTCCCTGCCGGCAGTATCGGTGAGGCCGCCGGCTTCGGCCAGTGCGTCAACCAGCGTGCAAGTGCCCTTTTTCAGCACAACCGTGCCCGGCTTGCTGACGGCCCCCACCACCGAAATCCGATAGCTGTTGAACTCCTTGACGAAGACCGTTACGTTGGCCTCGTTGACGTACCGTTCGTTGAGAACCTTGGCGATCTGCTTCTCAACCTGGGGAGCCGACACTCCCGCGGCCCGGACGCTGCCCACCAGCGGGAAATCAAAGCTGCCGGACTCCGGAATCCGCACTGTAGCCTGCAGATCCTTGATTCCGTAGACCTTGATCTCGATGATGTCGCCCGGCCCGAGCTTGTAGTCTTCGTTGGGAAGGCTCTCCGATATCTGCTGTATGACAGCCAGGCTGCGTCCATCGTCGCTCGGGGGAACCGTGAACGTACCGGTCGTCCTACCGCACCCGATGACGAACAGAACGACCGGAAGCAGAAAGCAGCTCTGCCTGAGAACCATGAATACCTCCCGGAGACTTGGGTGATGCCGCCATCCCGGCGGCATGACTCAACACGAATCGTTACGGAGCCACAGGGCTGGCGGGCCGTGGGGCCTCGCTGCTGCTGCTATTGTTGTTTTCGATGGCTACGCCGCCGCCGGCAACCGCGGCCGCAGCGGGAATGCCGATGATGGCGGCCTTGCTCGTTGTGCTCAGGCCCGACCACCAACCGGGCGTCGATGAATCACCAACGATCTCCGATGGCGGGACGGTGGCGTTCAGTTGAGTCGTTCCGCCGGCAGCAATCTCCACTTCGGCGGGCCCGCCGCCCTGCGGAGTTACCGTCACATTCTCGGCAGTGGCGGGAATCTCAAGCACATAGCGCCCGTTCGCATCCGTCTGAGCCATCGCGGCCACCGTGCCGTTCTCGTCCGTGCCGGTGACCGTGACGCTGGGCAGGGGAACCGAGCCAAACGAGCTGACGGTCCCTTCGATGACAGCGGTCTCGGGCGACGCAACGATCCGTTGATCAGGATTCCCATCGAGCATCAAGGCTCGCACGGGCATTGCCAGCGCCATCAGGGCAGGAACCGCCAGTACCACACAGATTCCTTTCCACAGTCCTGTTTTCAGCTTCGCCATTCGAATTCCTCCGCGGCTCTTCGCAACCACAGATGTTTCTAGCACCAGGCTACCGCATTGCGCGCCACACCCGCGCTGAAATGCCACACAAACTCAGTTTCGGAACAGCGCGGAAAGGAATTTTCCGTTTTTTCCTGATTTTCTGGTGCATCCGGAGATAAGCAAACCGCGTGCCAGAACGGCATGGGTTTTCCCCTAAGATGATGTAACGTGTTGCTGCGAAAACACTTACGAGCTGCCTCTGCATCGGCAGACGCTGCGGGTTCGCCGGCGAACCTTCCGTCATTCTGCTGCATTTCACAGCCGGGTCAGCACGCCGGAATCGGCGCGCAGCACGGGTGGGCACGTGGCATGCGACGTTCAGCGTACGGATTGCAGGAAATCAGCGTTTGGGATTCAGCATGTGGAAAATTGTGTGCAGAGTGGCGAGGTTTGCTTCCGGGGCGTGAAAGCCCTGAACGGGAGACTCAGGGCTCGGACGACTGGCCGTCGTCCGTTGGTTGGCCGTCAGCCATCGGTCATTTTCGGTTGTTGTCGGTTGATGGTTGCCTGTGGCCTAATTGCCTTGAGCACTGGCTGTTGATGATTCCTGGCAGTTCCCCCCTCCTCTGCCATTGTTGCGTCCTCCCGGCAGCCTGTCGGTCCCTACCGCTTCTTCTGCCGGATCGCTTCGCGAGCCCGGCAGTTGAAGCCCACGGCGGCGTTCCGCACGAACCTGATCAGATACTGCACATCGTCAGTCAGCCCTTGGCGGCGCTCCAACTCGTCGAGGTTTTCGTTGAAGGGGCGGTCCGACAGGTACAGCAAGCGGAAAGCGTCTTCGATGGCCTGCACGCGGTCGTCGTCGAAGTTGTTGCGCTTCAGGCCGACGGTGTTCACGCAGCGTGCCCGGGCGTGATTGCCTTCGGTGACCAGGAACGGCGGCACGTCCTGCGTGATGCGGCTCAGCCCGCCGATGAATGCGAACCTGCCGACCGTGACGAACTGGTGGATGCCGACGATCCCGCCGATCACCGCACCGTCCTCGATCTTCACGTGCCCGCCCATGTTGAGGGCGTTGGCCATCGTGGTGCCGTTGCCGATCTCGCAGTCGTGGGCGATGTGGCAGTACGACATGATCATGTTCGAGTTGCCCACGCGCGTCAACCGCTCGTACTTCGTGGTTGCCACCGCCATCGTCACGTACTCGCGGATGACGTTGTCGTCGCCCACGATCAGCCGTGTGTCCTCGCCGTGATAGTTGATGTCTTGCGGGTCGGTGCCGATGAACGAGAAGGGGTGGATGCGGTTGCGCTGGCCGATGGTCGTATGCCCGGTGATGACGACGTGCGAGCCGATATCGGTATCCTTGCCGATCTTCACGTCCGGGCCGATGGTGCTGTACGCGCCAACGGAAACGCCCGAATCCAGTTGTGCCCGCTTATCGATGATGGCAGTTGGATGAATGCTCATTCCTTTGCGGTTTCTCGCAGCTTTCTGTGGTCCTTGGATGATCGGGAGCAATCCGTCGAGATCAGGTGGAATCCACGATCATGAACTTGATCTCAGCTTCAGACGCGAGCTCGCCGTCGACGGACGCCTTGACGGCCACGTGCGCGATACGGTGCTTGAACCTGATGCTCTCGGCTTCGAGCAGGAGCTGGTCTCCGGGGATGACGGGCCGGCGCAGCTTGGCTTTGTCGATGGAGAAGAGGAAGGCGAGCTTCTTGCCTCCCTCGTACTTGCGCAGGAGGAGGAAGCCGGCAAGCTGGGCCATCGCCTCGATCTGGAGGACGCCGGGCATCACGGGCTGGCCGGGCCAGTGGCCTTGGAAGAACTCCTCGTTGAAGGTGAGGTTCTTGATGCCGACGGCGCGGCGGTCGCCCTCGAGCTCAAGCACGCGATCAACCAGCAGGAACGGGTAGCGGTGGGGGAGGATCTGCATCACCTCACGGATGTCGAAATGCTCGACCATCCGCGTGCCGCGTTCGCTTTCCATCAGCCGGCGGAGCTGCTCAACCAGCTTGCGGTTGAGCGCGTGACCGGATCGCACCGCCACGATGTAGGCGTTCAGTTGTGCCCCCAGCAGATATAGGTCGCCAATGATATCGAGAATCTTGTGCCGGACGAACTCGTCCTTGAAGCGCAGTTCGTTGTCGATCACGCCGGCGCTGTCGACCACCAGCATGTTCTTGTAGTTGGCCCCGCGCCCGAGGCCGCGAAGCTTGAGCTCCTGCACTTCGTTGGCCATCACGAATGTGCGTGCGGGGGCGATTTCGAGGCCGAAAGTGGGGGCGGTCACTTTCACCTGATAGTGCTGCGTGCCGATGAACGGCGAGGGATAGCTCAGCGTGTAGGAAACGGTGAGCCCCTGCTCGCCGGGCAGGGCAGTGATGGACGAGTCGCCGTCGCGAACCGAGACGGGATCGCTGATCGTGCATTGCGGCCGCGGGTGCGGCTGCTCGACGGCGCTCGCCTTCTGCAGCAGATCGTGGAAAACCTTCGCACTGCCGTCGGCGTTCGGAATCTCGGGGCTGTTGATCTCCACGATCGCGTTGTGGATGTCCATCCCCGCAAACGCGGCCATCAGGTGCTCCACCATCTGCACCTCAACGCCATCCTTCAGCAATGACGTGCGGAACGGGCGCGTCCCGGCGTTCTCGATCCGCGCGGGCACCTCGGGCTTGCCGGGAAGATCGATGCGGACGAAAGTGATGCCGGTGTTGGGTTCGGCCGGCTTGATCCTGATGGTGGCCGGCTCGCCGGAGTTGATTCCGATCCCGGTGAACTCAACTTCGTGCTCAATCGTTCGCTGCAGTTTCTTCAAGTCTCGACAGCCTTTCTTCGAGGTTTTTGATCCTGTTGCAGTATTCGGGCAGCCTACGGAGGTGGATGTGCTCGCGTCGCTGCTTGTCGTGATCCTGGGCGGGGAAACCGGAAACCGTCTTGTTCGACGGGATGTTCTTGGTGACGCCGGCCCTGCCGGTGATTATCACGTTGTCGCCCACTTCCAGGTGGCCGTCGATTCCGGCCTGGCCCGCCAGAACCACGTTGTTGCCGATCCTGCTGCTGCCGGCAATGCCCGACTGCCCGATGATCACGCAGCGCTGCCCCACCCAGACGTTGTGGGCGATCTGCACCAGGTTGTCGATCTTCGTGCCCTTGCCGATGTGGGTTTTGCTGAACCGGGCTCGGTCGACGGTCACGTTGGCGCCGATCTCGACGTCGTCCTCGATCTCCACCGTGCCCATCTGCGGAATCTTCTGGTGTACGCCGTTGACCGTGGTGAATCCGAATCCATCGCTGCCGATCACGGCGCCGCTGTGAATGATCACGCCGTTGCCGATGCTGATGCGCTCGCGGATCTTCACACCGGGATACAGCAGGCAGTTGGCCCCGATCCGTGTGTCGTGGCCGACGTAGCAGTGAGGATAGATCACCGTATCGTCGCCGATGATCGCTCCGTCTTCGATCACGACGTAAGGGCGGATCACCAGGTTCTTGCCGAGGGTCACGTTCTCGCCGATGATCGCGGTTGAATGGATGCCCGGGGGAAACTTGATGGCTTCGCCCATGAAGCGCTCGGCGACCTTGGTGAAGGCACCGCCGGGATCGTCCACGCGGATGAGGCAGGCTTCGCTCCCGTTGTCGTCGATCTTCATCCGGTCGCCCACAATGACGGCCGACGCCCTGGTCTCCTTGATCAGGGACAGATACCGCTGGTGCGAGACGAAGGTGATATCGCCCTTTTCCGCTTCGCGGATGCCGGAGATGCCCGTGATCAGCAGATCGGTGCAACCGCTGGGTCTGCCACCGACAAGTTGGCTGATCTCCGAGACGGTCCAGCCGTCGCGTCTGGGCGCCGCATCACATGTTGCCATAGTACAATTCCTTTTCGGCGGGCGGGCTGGTGCCTTGTCCGCCGTTCATTTGTCCGAAACCTTCTGCTCCGGGGTCTTCTGCTCCGGGGTCTTCTGTGCATCCCCACCGGGAGCCTTGAGCTCGTCCTTCTTGTCGAGCTTCGTCTTGAAGTACTCACCGTTCATCTGATCGATGATGTCGATAGTGAGGCTCTTTCCCTCTTCACCGAACAGGAGGGCCGACTGCTCGAAGACCATTGAATAGCCCTGCCTGCGGGCGAACTCGGCGATCGTCGCCCTGATTTTCTTGCGGAGTTCGTCGACGCGTTTCTGCCGCTGCTGTTGTACATCGGCATTAAGTTTGTACGCCTTA
>DATKYA010000059.1:0-7526 GCA_035528775.1 Planctomycetota bacterium
CATCGGCGACGTGGTCCGCCTGGCGAGCGATCCGTGCTCCTGCGGCCGGCGGGACGGCCTGGCCCTCGCGTCGATCGAAGGACGCGCGATCAACATCACCGTCACCCCCGGCGGCCGCGCCGTCACGCAGGCCGAAGTCGACCGCCACATCGCCGGCGTGCCCGGAATCGACGCCTACCAGCTTTCACAGGTGGCGCAGCGGGAATATCTCGTCCGATACGTTCCGCACGACGCGGACGATGTGCAGATCGCCTCGCGCCTGCGCCCGGCCGTCGCAGCCGTCTACGGAAACGACGCCCTGGTCCTGCTCGAACCGGTCGACGCCATCGCACCCGATCCGCCGGGCAAGTACCGGCTCGCCAAGCCGCTGATCCCGGTGAACCCGCGGAGTTTCTGGGATCGGCGCCATTTGCCGCCATCAGCCCAGATATCCGGGACCGCGGGAGACAGCGACCAGACCGAATGACACCCCACCATACGAAATCGCGGGGACGGCTTTTTCTGCTGGCGGGCGGCCATCGATCGCGCGACGGCTCCAACCCTCTGCCGGCCATGATGATCGCGAGCCTGGAAGTCCCCTCGCCGCGCATCGCATACGTCGGCGCCGCAAGCGGTGACGACAGGGATTTCTTCTCCAGCATCAGGAACATGCTCGTCGAATCGGGAGCCGGTGCCGTCGAGATGGTCCCGCTCGCCGGCCGCCGCCGCGTGGGCACCCGCGCTGCCGAGACCCTCGCGCGGGCCAACGCGATTTTCATCAGCGGCGGCGACGTCGAAGAGGGCATGCAGGCACTCCAGGCGTGCGGGGCCATCCAGGTACTCACCGATCATTTCCGCAGCGGCACGCCGTTCATGGGCATATCCGCCGGAAGCATCATGCTAGCCCGGGCGTGGGTCCGCTGGCGCGACCCCGACGACGGCGCATCCGCCGAGATCTTCCCCTGCCTCGGCCTTGCCCCGATCCTCTGCGACACCCACGACGAGCGCTCCGGCTGGACGGAACTCAGGACGCTCCTCGCCCTTTCCCCCGAGGGCAGCATCGGCTACGGCATTCCCTCAGGCGGCGGCATCATCGTGGACCCCGACGGCGCCATCACGCCGTGCGGCGGTCCCGTCGCCATCCTTCGGAACGACGGCAATACGATCAGCATCGACGACAAGCGCACCTGACGGGTTCCATCGTGGCGGGATTCTGCCCTTCTCCTGTCCATCATCCTTGATCCTTCGCCGCGCGTCTGTTATTATATAGTGTAAACCCGAACAAGACGCCAACGAAGGATCAACTGATGGGAATACTGGACGATTGCACGCCTCCGCAAATCGAGGCGATTACTCATATCGATGGCCCACTGCTGGTGGTGGCGGGAGCAGGCAGCGGGAAGACCCGCGTGATCACGCGGCGCGTGGCATACCTGGTGCAGCGCGGCGTGCCGCCATACCGCATCATCGCGATCACCTTCACCAACAAGGCTGCGCAGGAGATGCGGGAACGCGTGCAACAACTCGCCGGCACCCAGGGCGTGTGGGTGTCTACCTTCCACTCGATGTGCGCCCGCATGTTGCGGCAATTCCCCGACGCCATCGGCTACAGCCGCAACTTCACGGTCTATGACGCAGCCGACTCCCTGCGGACGATCAAGAGCTGCATGAAGGACCTGGAGATCTCCACGGACAACTGGCCGGCCAACACCATGGCGAACGCCATCAGCGGCGCGAAGAACGAGCTGGTCGACGTGGACACGTACGAATCGCGGGCGGGCACGTTCTTCGAGAAGACCGTGGCACGCGTCTACCGCCGCTACCAGGAAGTGCTGCACGAACGCGAGGCACTCGACTTCGATGATCTGCTGTTCAAGGTGGCCCGCCTGCTCTCGCAGGAGACGCCATTTCGCGGTTACTGGCAGGAGCGATTCCGGTACGTCCTGATCGACGAGTACCAGGACACGAACCACGCGCAGTACCTGATCGCGCGGGAGCTTGCGGCGCAGCACCGCAACATCTGCGCCACCGGCGATCCCGACCAGTCGATCTACGGCTGGCGCGGGGCCGATATCCGCAACATCCTCGATTTCGTCCAGGAATACCCCGACGCCAAGGTGGTGAAGCTGGAGGAGAATTTCCGGTCCACCGAGTTCATCCTGAAGGCGGCGGACAACGTGATCGTGAACAATGCGGAGCGCATCCCGCGGGCATTGTTCACGCGGCAGGAGGGCGGCAGCCGCATTCGCCTGATCGCCTGCCCCGACGAGGAAGCTGAGGGCGAGGCCGTGGCCGGGCAGGTGCGGGCACTGCACCACGCGGGCATGCCCTACGGTGACATGGCGATCTTCTACCGCACGAACTTCCAGTCGCGAACGCTCGAAAACGTCTTCCGCCTGCTCGGCATCCCGTATACCATCGTCGGTACCGTGGAGTTCTACAATCGCAAGGAGATCAAGGACATCCTGTCGTACCTGCGGCTGCTGGTGAACGGCCGTGACGACCTCGCGGTGCAGCGGATCATCAACGTGCCGCCGCGCGGCATCGGCGGCCAGACGGTGTCGGTGCTGGATGCGTGGGCTCGCGAGCAGAAGGTGCCGCTGATGGAGGCGGTGTGCCACGCCGCCGAAATCCCGGACCTGCCCGACCGAGCTGCCAGGGCCGTCGACAAGTTCCGCGCGCTCATGGAGCAGCTATCGCAGACGAAGGGACCCGTGAGCAAGATCGTGGACCAGGCGATCAAGCGCAGCGGCTATCTCGATTGGGTGAGAGGCTCCAAGGACGAGGCGAAGGTCGACCGCGAAGAAAACCTGGGCGAGCTTGTCACCGCCGCCGGCCGCTACGACGAGCGCACCCCCGACAGTAACCTGCAGGACTGGCTTGAAGAAGTGGCGCTCGTCAGCCAGATCGACGAGTTCCAGGACGACGACGACCGCGTGGTGATGATGACGGTGCACGCGGCGAAGGGCCTGGAGTTTCCCGCGGTATTCATCACCGGCGTGGAGGAGGGGCTGTTCCCGCACGAGATCTCGATGCAATCGGAGAACGGCGTGGAGGAGGAGCGGCGGCTGTGTTACGTGGCAATCACGCGGGCGAAGCGGGAGCTGTTCATCACGTACGCAGTCTCGCGGATGCGGTTCGGGCTGATCCTCGAGGCACAGCCGTCGCGATTCCTGCGGGAGATTCCGGAAGACGTGATGGAGCGAATGCCGATCTTCGGCCGCGTCGAGGAGCGCGAGGAGGAAGAGCAGGCCAGGCCGGCGATCATTCGCAAGGCCGAGAAGCCGCGGGAAGCGGCGCCCGTGGCGGAATACGAGCCGGAGCAGGAATACCACGTGGGCGAGCAGGTGCGCCATCCGACCTTCGGCCTCGGCGAGGTCCGCGAGATCAGCGGAAGCGATGCCCGCCAAACACTGCTCGTGCGGTTCAAGGGCGTGGGCATCAAGCGCCTCGTGCGCGAATACGCGAAGCTGGAGAAAGTCTGATGGCAAAGAAACCGTCCATATCCAGGCTGAGCATCGAAGGCTTCAAGTCGATCCGCAAGCAGGAGATCGAGCTGCGCCCGATCAACGTGCTCATCGGCGCGAATGGGTCCGGGAAATCGAACCTCCTGTCGTTCTTCCGCCTGCTCTCCCAGATGGCGAGGGGAAACTTCCAGTTGTACATCGCGAAGCAGGGCGGTGCGGACGTTCACCTTCATTTCGGCTCAAAATCGACGAGACGGATCGAGGCCGCCATCGAGCTGCGCGACGGCAGCTACAAGCTCGCGCTCGAACCGACCGCACAGGACAACCTGGCCATCGCGGAGGAGGTCCTGCTTCCCGCCAGCGGCGTGATGGAAGGTGAGTTGCACAGGGAGTCGCTTCTGCGGATGGCACTGGACCAACCGTGGTCCCATAGCGAGGAACTGCGGGCATTCGCGGAGGACGTCTCCCGGTGGGTTGTCTACCACATCAACGACACCAGCGAAAGCGCCCGCATCACCAAAATGATCCCGGTCAACGACAACGAGTATCTCCGCGGGGACGGCGAGAACCTTGCCGCCTATCTGTATAGACTGACCAAAGAGAGCGACGAGACGCGAGTCTGCTATGCCAAACTGCGCGACGTGCTCAGGCTGGTCGTCCCGTTCTTCGATGATTTCAGGCTTCAGCCGATGTCCGAGAACCCGAACCGCATTCAGCTTCAGTGGAAGCAGAAGGACTCCGATTACCCATTCTTCGGTTTCCAGCTTTCCGACGGTGTGCTGCGGTTCATCTGCTTGGCCACGGCCCTCCTGCAGCCCAATCCACCATCGGTGATCCTGATCGATGAGCCGGAGTTGGGGCTGCATCCGTATGCATTGGAGCTTCTGGCAGCCCTTATCAAGGGAGCCTCTTTCGACTCGCAGGTGGTCGTTTCCACTCAGTCGGGCTGGCTGCTTGATTGTTTCGAGCCTGAGGATGCCCTGCTGGTTGAACGGGAAAACGGAGAATCCTCCTTCAGAAGGCTGAACAGCGCCAGCCTGAGCGGATGGCTCGAGGACTACACGCTCGGCGAGCTGTGGTGGAAAAACGTGCTGAGTACGACACAGTGAGCACAACAAGAGTTCACGTCATTGTCGAAGGTCCGACTGAGCGCGAGTTCGTCAGGAATCTGCTTCTGCCGGCGCTTGCGCCATCCGGAGTGCTGCTATTGCCTCATGTACTCGGCAAAGCTGGTGGGCTAAGCCGATATGCGCCAGTGAAGAGAGACATCCTTCGTACGCTGAAAGAGGACCGCGCAGCTTACTGCACGACGATGCTCGACTTCTTCGAGCTGCCGCGGGACTTCCCGGGCATGCCGGTTAGAGGAGGCCTCTCGGCAATCGCCAAGGCCAGGATTGTGGAGCAATCCCTGGTGGATGACATCGAGTACCGTCTGAGTGAAAAGCTGCGGCCAGACAGGTTTCTCCCCTATGTCCAGATGCACGAGTTTGAGGGAATACTATTCAGCGCCCCCGACGCGTTCGCACAAGCTATTCGCCGTGATGATCTCGCCCGACGGTTTGCCAGTGTCCGAAGGTTGTTTCCCACTCCCGAAGACATTAACGATGGACAGGATACAGCACCGTCCAAAAGGATACTGAAGCTCTATCCGCGGTACCAGAAGGTAAAGGATGGTCCTCTCGCAGCCGCTGCCATTGGGCTTGAAGCTATCCGCCGCGAGTGTCCGCACTTCAATGATTGGGTGAACCAACTGGAACGCCTGGGCAAGCGCGAAGGAACCTAGCCGTGGCCGAGATCATCGTTGCCATCCCGTGCTACAACGAGTGCGAGAACCTGCCGCGGCTGGTGCCCGAGGTGCTCGCCGCCGACGAGCGCATCGGCGTGATCATCGTCGATGACAACTCGCCGGACGGGACCGGCAACGTCGCCGATCGCCTTGCCGCCGAGAACCCGCGCGTACAGGTGATCCACCGGCCGGGCAAGCTCGGCCTCGGCACCGCCTACCGCGATGCGATGAAGCTCGCGGCGCAAACCGACTGCCGCCTGTTCATTACCATGGATGCCGATTTCTCCCACAATCCCCGCTACCTGCCGCAGATGATCGAGAAGGCGAAGCAGTACGACGTCGTCATCGGCTCGCGATACGTCCCCGGCGGCGGCGTGAAGAACTGGACCGCCAAACGCAAGGCATTCAGCCGCATGGCAGCGCTCGCCGCTCGCCTGGTGCTCGGCCTGCACGGCGTGAAGGACCCCATGGGCGGTTTCCGGTGTTACAGCATGCGGATAATCAGGAAATTCGGGCCGGACTCAATCGTCTCGCGAGGCTTCGCCTTCCAGGGCGAGATGCTGTATCGATTCCGCCGAGCCGGCGCAACCATGATGGAAATTCCCATCATCTTTGAGAATAGATCCCTCGGCGAATCGAAAATCAACATCGGGGAGGCTGTGGGGCTTTTTCGGACACTGGTCAAGCTGAGAGGAGAAGGCAAGAAGGTAAGAAGATAAGAAGTCAAGAAGTCAAGAAGAGAAGAAGAGACGAAGGCAGGAAGGCAGGAAGACAGAATGACGGCAGGCTTCTTGTTTCTTGATTCCTATCTTCTTAACTTCTTGTCTTCTTAGCTTCTTCCCTTCTTTCTTCCCTCAAGGAGAATCCGTGGAAAACCTGGTCTTCTACCCGTATCGGTTCAGAAGCATCCTGAAGAAAAAACTGTGGGGCGGCCGGCGGCTGGAGACATTCCTGGGCAAGAAGCTGCCCGAGCACGAACGCGTGGGCGAGTCGTGGGACCTCAGCGACCGCGAAGATGCGATGAGCCTCGTCGAAAACGGCCCGCACGAGGGCGTGACGCTACGCACGCTGCTTGAAGCCGACCGCTACGGCATCATGGGAAGGATGCCCGCGCGGTTGTTCCCCGATCGCTTCCCCTTGCTGGTGAAACACATCGACGCCCACCAGATCCTCTCGCTGCAGGTTCACCCCGACGACGACTACGCGATGGAACGCGAAAACGGCCAGTGGGGCAAGATGGAGGCGTGGTACATCATCCACGCAGAGCCGCACTCGTTCATCTATCGCGGCGTGCTGCCCGGCACCGATGCCAGGCTGTTCGACGAGCTGATCGAGCGCGGCAAGGTGGAGGAATGCCTCCACAAGATGCCGGTGAGCGATGGCGATGTGATCTTCGTCCCGCCCGGCTGCGTACACGCCACCGGCCCGGGAATCGTCTTCTGCGAAGTGCAGCAGAACTCCGACCTCACCTACCGCATCACCGACTGGGGGCGGGTCGACGCGAACGGCGACAAGCGCGAGCTGCACCCCGAGCAGGCGCGCGACGTGATCGACTGGGATCTGCTGGAGCGGGAGGGGAAGGGGCTTACTCCTACCATCAGCGATGGGCCGGGTCGGGAAGGTCTGCTGCTCGAGTGCCCGAAATTCGCCATCGAGAAAGTGGCGCTGACCGCCGGCCACGTGAGCGTGGCCGATGTAAAGCAACGCTGCCACATCGTGTGCGTGATCGACGGCCACGGTGCGATCGTCACCCCGATGGCGGGCGTGGCACCGGCCACGATCCGCAAAGGCGAGACCTACCTCATCCCCAGCGCCCTCGAAAGCTACGAGATCACCACTCCCGAAGCGGTAACCGCACTGCGGTTCTACGTGCCGCTGGAAGGAGACTGAAGAGAATGAGGAATGATGAACGATGAACGGTCGGAAAAGAACAAAGAACAAGGAACAAGGATGAACGGGAGGAGCAGTCTCGTTCATCTTCCATGATTCATGATTGGTCCTTCATTCTTCATTCTTCATCATTCGCCCGCCATCAGCTCCACCAGCTCTTTCAGCCTGTCGCGGATCGGCAGCGTGTTGGGGCATTTTTCCTCGCAGTTGCCGCACTCGCTGCAGTTGGCGGGCTTCCAGCTTTCGGGCATGGTCTTGAGGGTGGCCCGCACGCCGTCGGCCAGGTCAAACGCCTTCCAGCTCTGATACATCTCCATGTTGCGGGGGATGTTCACGCCTTTTTCGCACGGCATGCAGTAGGAGCAGGCGGTGCAGAGCTTCGTGCCGAGCGCACCGCGCAGGCG
>DATKYA010000060.1:0-3389 GCA_035528775.1 Planctomycetota bacterium
CAGCGGCATGTGAATGAACTCAGGCGGATGCCAGCCAAACGCCTCGTAGAGCAGGATATGCTTGGGGGTCGACGATATCCACTCCTCGGCTCGGATGACGTGCGTGATCTCCATCAGGTGGTCGTCGACGACGTTCGCGAGATGGTAGGTGGGGAAGCCGTCGGACTTGATCAGCACCTGGTCGTCGATCTGCTCGTTGGCGATGGTGACGACGCCGCGGACCTTGTCGGCGAATGACGTTTCTCCGCTTCTCGGCACGGCCAGCCTGACGACGTGCGGGAGGCCGGCGTCGAGATTCTGCTGCACCTCCTCTTCGGACAGGCCGCGGCAGCGGCCGTCGTACTTTGGCGGCAGCTTGGCCTTCTCCTGCTCCTTGCGCATTTGCCCGAGCCGCTGCGGCGTGCAGAAGCAGCGGTACGCGTGGCCGCTGTCGAGCAGCATCTGCGAATACTTGCCGTAGATCTCCGACCGCTCCGACTGCCGGTACGGGCCGTACGGCCCGCCGACGTCCGGCCCCTCATCGTAAGCCAGCCCCAGCCAGTGCAGCGACTCCATGATCATCCGCTCGGACTCCAGCGTCGACCGCGTGCGATCGGTGTCCTCGATCCGCAGGACGAACTTGCCGCGCTGCTGCCGCGCGAAGACGTAGTCGTAGAGGGCGATGTATGCGGTGCCCACGTGGGGGTCGCCGGTTGGGCTGGGGGCGACGCGAACGCGAACTGTCATTGTTCGTTCCTTTCGGCATGCCCAGCCGCATTGGCGTTAGGCTTGGGGCTTGTGGCTTGTGGCTTGGGGCTCGGAGCACGCGCCTCCCGAGCTTTCTTCTCTGCTTCCGCGATCTTGTTTTTGAGTCCAATTATACACGCGCACAGTTCGCGTGAAGTTCTGTCACAGGACTTCCGGAGCGGCTGGGGATCGCGCAAATAGCCGAGTCGTTCGGCAAGGGAAACCTGGTACTCCAGTTCCTTGGCAGATCCATAGGCTATGGTCAGAAAATGCAGATAATCCGCCACCGATTCCCTGGCGCATCCTTCCACGATGTTCGATGGAACCGAGACAGCGCCCCTCCTCATTTGAGCAGTCAGCCCGAATACCTCTCTCTTGGGGAACGAATCCGTTTCCCTGTAGACCAGCAAGGCGAGCTGATCCGCCGTATCGAACACATGCAGCTTCCTGTAGTCTCTCATTGCTGTTCTCCGTGTTCTTCCAAAACATAAACGGTCCAAACCACAGCGATTACGCGGCCACCTTCTTGGCCCCAAGTCTCAAGCCCCAAGCCCCAAGCCCCAAGCCCTACCCGCTCCAGACCAACCCATCTCCGTCAAGCCGTGCCCCCCTCAATCGCCTTCAATCGCCGTAATGCCGCTGCCGCTACTTCCTCCGGATTCTCCTGATGCATGTACAGCTCGACGGTCACGAATCCCTGGTAACCGATCTTCTCCACCGCCTGCAGGATCGGCTTGAAGTCGATGGCACCGTCGCCCGGGACCATGTGATAGTGTCGGCGGTCGGCGGCGATATCTTCGATATGGACGTGGCGGATGCGCGGGCCGAAGTGCAGGATCGCCCGGGGCACGTCCTCGCCCACGCAGTAGAAGTGGCCGATGTCGAAGTTCAACCCGAGCATCGGCGACCGCACGCGCGAGAACAGCTCGTCCATCTGCCGCACGTTTTCGATCAGCAGCAGCGGCTCCGGCTCGATAAGCAGCATCACGCCTTCATCTTCGGCCACCTTGAGCGCTTCGCGCAGGCCGGCCTCGAAGATGTCGACAGCCTGCTCGCGGCTCATCGACGGATCGAGCGGGCCGCCCGGCTGCGTCTGGATGTTCGGCGCGCCCAGCTTCGCGGCCAGCCGCAGGCAGTCGATCGTGTGCTGCACCCGCTTGCGCCGGAAGGCCGCCTCCGGCTCGATCCACGACGGATGCTGGATCTCGTTCTGAATGCCGTAAAGCATGAAAGCGTTCACGTTGGCGGGCTCCAGGCCGGTCTCGGCGAGCACCGCGCTGATCTCCGCGATCTTCGCATCGTCCGTCTGCGGCGGATACGCGTGCGGGACATCCCCTAGGATTTCCACGCCCTCATAGCCACACCGGGCGATGGCTCGCAGCGCGTCCGTGATCTCGAACCGTCGAAAGGCGTTCGTGCTGAATCCGAATCTCATAGTCTCTCAATCCCAAGGTCTGCACACAGCGTCAAGATGGATAGACCACAAAGACTCAAAGAGCACGAAGGACGCAAAGAAGAAGAGACAGAGGAAAGATGGGGTCAGGGACTTCAACTATCCATCCTCGGCTCCCTCTTCTTCGCGACCTTTGTGTCCTTTGAGTCTTTGTGGTGACACTATCTCATTTCGTCGGTCCGACTCCTGTAGCGGTTTTGTTGATGATCAGCCGCCTCGCCAGCTCTACCGGAGCGGGGGCGGCCTCGATGATACGCGCTTCGCCCGTCTTGCCGCGCTTCACCTGTACGGGCATCGGCTCGGTGCCGTGCGCGTAGAGCAGGGTGAGCGCGGCGGCGGTCGACACGTTCTCGCCGGATCCATCGCCCCGCAACAGTGTGAGCGGACCGGGCACGTCCTGTACTTCGAGCAGCAGGTCGTCGTCGCGGCTCAGCGTAAACAGCTTCTCGTTGTCCTTCTCGTTGCGGCCAACGATCGCCTTGGTGGCGGGATCGATGCGGAAGTGGCGGCCCACCTTCAGCAGGTGCACCTCGTTCAGCGTCAATTCGGAATGATCCATCAGCTCGCGCAGCCGGTGGGCAAACTCCGGGTCGGTGAGCAGGCAGCCGCCGGCCGGGCAGGGATAGTCCTTGATCTGCAGCAGGTCGGCAAGCTGAAACTGCTGCTTGCGCGACCGGCCCTTGATCGCGGGCAGCCTCTCACGGTCGACCCAGCCCTCCTTCTCGGGAACGGTCGGCTCGAGGAACTTCGCCGACAGCGGCCGCAGGATGAGCCCCGCCACGCCGCTCTCGCGGTCGATCAGCCGCATCGCTTCGCGGCGCTGCGACATCGGCCGCTGCCCGAGCACCTCGCCCGTGATCAGGAATCTCGCGCCCGACTTCCGCATGTACTCGGCGGCACCCTTAAACATCTGGATCCGGCAGTCGATGCACGGGTTCATGTTGCTCCCGTAGCCGTGCTTCGGGGCCTTCACCACCTCCAGGAACTCGCGGGAGTTGTTCACCACGCGCACCTTCACCCCGAGCTGCTCCGAGGCCTTGAGCGCCTCCAGCTTGCAGCTATCGTTCGACGTGCACCGGCAGAACGCGGTGACGTAGTTGAGCGCCTCGACCTCGATCCCCTGCTCCTGCATCACCTTGATCGCCAGCATACTGTCGAGCCCGCCCGACAACAACGCAATTGCCTTGATTTTCTCCATCTCGCTCCTCGC
>DATKYA010000061.1:0-17453 GCA_035528775.1 Planctomycetota bacterium
AACGTGTTTTCCTACTGGTTTTCCGACAAGATCGTGCTGGCGCTGTACCGGGCGCAGGAGGTGTCCGAAGACAAAGCGCCGCGATTGCACAGGATCGTCGAGCGGCTGGCACAGCGGGCCGGCATTCCCAAGCCGAAAGTCTACATGGTGCCGTCGCAATCGCCGAATGCCTTCGCCACCGGCCGAAACCCGAATCACGCCGTGGTGGCGGTGACCGAAGGCTGCATGCGGCTGTTGAACGAGGAAGAGCTCGAGGGCGTGATCGGGCACGAGCTTGCTCACGTGCAAGGACGCGACATCCTCATCGGCACGATTGCGGCAGTGATCGCCGGCGCCATCATGATCATGGCGTCGATAGCTCGGTGGAGCATGTTCCTGGGCGGATTCGGCGGCCGGGGCGGCCGGCGCGGGGGGAATCCCTTCGCCATGCTCGCCGTGATGATCTTCGCCCCGATTGCCGCCATGCTCATCCAGATGGCGATCTCGCGATCGCGCGAGTACCGGGCCGACGCCAAGGGCGCGAGCTTTACCGGCAATCCCGACGGCCTCGCCAGCGCGCTCGAGCGGCTGCAGGCGTCCTCCCGCCGCGTCCCCCTCGATGCCGGTCCGGCCACCGCACATATGTTCATCGTCAATCCGCTGAGCGGCCGCGGCATGATGAGCCTGTTCAGCACGCATCCGCCCACCGAGGAGCGGATCCGCCGGCTGCGCTCGATGAGCATGGCCTGAAAAGATGAATGATGAACGATGAACGATGAACGGGGAGAATGGCAGGCGGAGACTGGTTTGGCGGATGATCAGTTGGTCGGTTTGCCAGTTGGCCGGTTGACCAGTCGAGTAGTCAACCGGTCAGGTGATCACCCCGTCTTCTTCTGTTCTTTTGTTCATCGTTCATCATTCATCATTCATCATTTCCTCGGAGTTTCCCGCCGATGCGGATCTGCATTGCCCCCGATTCGTTCAAAGAATCGCTGTCTGCCGTCGAAGCGGCGGAATCGATCGCGCGGGGCGTGCGCAATGTGTCCGCTGATTTTGAGATCGTATCGGTGCCGATGGCTGATGGCGGGGAGGGCACGGTCTCCACGCTGGTTCACGCGACGGGCGGGAGGACTGTTTCGGTGCGGGTGACCGGCCCGCTCGGAGAACCGGTGGACGCCGAATTCGGCCTGCTTGGCGACGGGACGACCGCCGTAATCGAGATGGCCGCGGCGTCGGGCCTGGCGCTCGTGCGGCCGGACCGTCGGAACCCGATGATCGCCACCACCTGCGGCACGGGCGAGCTTGTGAAGGCCGCGCTGGACCACGGCGCACGCAAGATCATCATCGGAATCGGCGGCAGCGCCACGGTCGACGGCGGCGCCGGCATGGCGCAGGCGCTGGGCGTTCGGTTCCTCGATCAGTCCGGTCGCGACATCCCCCGTGGCGGCGGCGGGCTTGCCAGCCTTCATTCCATCGATCTCACCGGCCTCGATGCCCGCATTCGCCAGACGGAAATACTCGTGGCGTGCGACGTAGACAATCCCCTCACCGGTCAGCGCGGTGCCGCGCCGGTCTACGGCCCGCAGAAGGGCGCCACGCCCGAGATGGTGCGGCAGCTATCGGAGAACCTCGGTCGGCTGGCGGCGGTAATCCGGCGCGACGCGGGAGTCGACGTCGAGCATTTGCCCGGTGCCGGTGCGGCCGGCGGGCTGGGAGCCGGGCTTGTGGTATTCCTCAACGCGCGGCTGCGGCCGGGCATCGAGATCGTGATGGAAGCTGCCCGGCTCGACGAGCGCATGGCAGGCTGCGACCTCGTGTTCACCGGCGAAGGCAGGCTCGACCAGCAGACGCTGCACGGCAAGGTGCCGCTCGGCGTGGCTCGCCTGGCGTCGGAATACGGGATTCCGGTGATCGCCCTCGCGGGATGCGTCGGCCGCGACCGTACGGGATTGAACGCCGTCGGCATCGGGGCGTTTTTCAGCATCATGGATTGCCCGATGAGCCTGGACGATGCGTTCTCGCGGGCGGCCGAGTTGCTCGCGGCAACGGCGGAGCAGGCCGTGCGGGCGTTCCTCCTCGGACGCGGATGCACGCCGAGTAGCGAGGGAGAACACAAGCTTCGCCCAACGGCCGGCCGGCGGATCGTGCTCGCGTCGAACTCGCCGGAGCGGCGCAAGCTGCTGGCCGGGATGGGGCTGGCGTTCGACGTCATCCCGGCCGATATCGACGAGACGATGCCGGCGGGCGTGCCGCCGCGGGATGCCGCCGTAATGCTGGCTGGCGCGAAGGCCGAGGCTGTTGCCAAGATCGTCCGGGCACGCGGCATCCGGGGCATCGTCATCGGAGCCGACACCATCGTCGTCGCCGCCGCGCCCGATGGAACCGACGAGGTGATCGGCAAGCCTGACGACGATGCCCACGCGGTTGCCATCCTCAGGCGGCTCAGCGGCAGCCGCCACAGCGTGGTTACCGGGCTGTGCGTGCTGGATAGCGCCACCGGGCGGCGGCTGTCGGCCTGGGACGAAACGCGGATCACGATGGCGGCGATGACCGACGAGCAGATCCGCGACTACGTGGCCACGGGCGAGCCGCGAGGGAAGTCCGGAGCATACAGCTTCCGCGAGCAGGGCGACCCGTATGTCAAGGAATTCACCGGCAGCTTCAGCAACGTCCTTGGCCTGCCGGTGGAACTGCTGAGGGAGTTCCTCGAGCAAATGATGAATGATGAATGATGAACAAGAAAACGACCGTCTCAAAATCCGCACGCGAACGATGGTGTAGGAAGCCCATTGCGACTTCCTGACTTCTTAGCTTCCTATCTTCCGACCAGGAGTTTTCCGTTGCAGCGCGCGATTTCCCCGGTGATCGTGAAGGCACTCAGAATGCTGGTGGATTACGTCGTGATCCAGGCGGCATTCGTGATCGGGGTGTTCTGCTACCGGACGGTCGGGATCGGGAAAGAAGACCCGCGCGTGGCGCCGTACATCCTGCTTGCGGCGTTCGCCGGCGCGCTGTTTGTGAGCATCTTCCAATGGTCGGGGCTGTACGGGCCGGCCCGCAGTTCGCTGAGCATTGCGGAGGTCAAGCGGCTGTTCAACGCCTACCTCTACGGCTGCCTGATCCTGACGGTGGTGGTGTTTTTCTCGCGGGTGGCACAGCCCGATCCGCCATCGCGGCTGGTGGTGCTGTATTCGCTGGTGGCGGGATTTCCGGCGCTGCGGCTGGAGCGGTTCTTCCTGCGGCGGCTGCTGGCCGGCGTGCAGGCGAACCTGGGCGACACGAAGACCGCGCTGATCGTCGGCACGAGCGACGTTGCCCGCCGGCTGCACCGGGCACTGCAGCGAAGCACGTCGCCCCGATACCAGGTGCTCGGGTTCATTCGCAGCGGCAAGCGCCACATCGAGCCGCACGAAGGCCCGGTGATCGGCAGCCTGGACGACATCGAAACCATCCTCGGCGAGCGTGCCCCGTCGGCGCTGTTCATTGCCGACTCCATGATCCCGCACGAGCTGATCTTCCGGCTGCATCAGGCCTGCAAGACGAGCGGCATCGACTTCGCCTACGTGCCCGACCTGTATGAGTTCGTGACGCGCGACGTGAAAGCGACCGAGCTCGACGGCATTCCCCTGATGGCGGTGAGCCGGAAGGGCAGGCGGCGGCTGTATCACGCGTGCAAGCGGGCGTTCGACGTGGTGTTTTCCGTCGTGCTCCTGGTTCCGCTTTCCCTGGTGTTCCTGGCGCTGGCGATCCTGATCAGGCGCAAATCCCCGGGGCCGGTGTTTTTCAGGCAGGAGCGCGTGGGGCGGGGAGGCAGGCGGTTCACCCTGTACAAGTTCCGCACGATGCAGGCCGACGCCGCTGCCTACGCGCCGTCACCGAAGACGTCGGATGACCCGCGGATCACCACGATCGGCCGATTCCTGAGGCGGCACAGCATCGACGAGCTTCCGCAGCTCTACAACGTGTTGCGCGGCGACATGAGTATCGTCGGTCCGCGGCCCGAAATGCCGTTCATCGCCGAGAACTACACGCCCACCCACCGCATCCGGCTGGACGTCAAGCCCGGCCTCACCGGCGTCTGGCAGATCAGCTCCCACCGCCGCTCCGGTATTCACGACGTGATGGACTACGACCTCTACTACGTCGAGAACCAGTCCTTCACGCTTGATATGCTGGTGATCGTGGAGACGTTCTTCTACCTGCTGAGCGGGCGGGGAAACTATTAACAGGGATGAATGGGGTAAGAGGCAGGCTTGAGGAGGAAGCACTGAACAGAAAACATCGAACATTGAACACTATCTCAAAAGGCGATCCGATGTAGGGGCGGACGGCGTCCGCCCCAGGGCCACACTGCCGTTGACGGATGAGAATCCGTGTGCCCCTACATGGTCCCGTTGGATGTTTTGAGATAGTTTCCTATTCATGAGTCAGGAGACAGCGGGTGCTGTCTCCTGAGCTTCTGGCTATCTGGCTATCAGCTACGCGATTCAGACTTGCACGCGGGGGACGAGGACGGGCAGGCCTTTCTGCTCGGCGGATTTCCACGCGGCTTCGGTGAGTTCGATGACGCGCAGGCCGCAGAGCGCGGGAGACTGCACTTCTTCGCGGTCGAGGATCGCGTTCACGAAGTTCCGGTCGGGATCGCCGACGTCCGGCGTATGCGTGACTTCGGTGGTCTCGTGGGTTTCGGCGTTGACGTGCGTGATCTTGCCGTTGCGGGAGTAGATGGCTCCCTTGCTGCCCACGAAGGTCAAATCTTCCCACCAGCCGGGGCAGTTCCCGATCACGGAGATGTTGCCCTGGGCGCCATTGGTGAACTTCAGCGACAACGCGGAATTGATGTCCACTTCCGTGCCGAAATTGTCGGCATAGGCCGCTACCGATTCGACCTGCAGGCCGGTCACCCACAGCACGATATCGACCAGGTGGCTGCCGGAGTCGTTGAGCTGCCCGCCGCCGGAGAGTGCCTTGGACTGCCGCCAGGCGCCTTTCGTGCCGCGCAGCCAATCCTGGCACTGGAGCGCCTGCACGAAATGCACGTCGCCGAGCAGCCCCTGCGAGATCAACCGCTTGATGTAGCGGAAGCCGCCGGAGAAGTGCCGCTGGTAGGAGAGCAGGAACACCTTCTTCGCGTCGTCGACCTTCTTCACAACCTCGTGGGCGTGCTTGATGGTGCAGACCATCGGCTTCTCGCAGCAGACGTGCTGTCCTGCGTTCAGCGAATCCATGATCTGGTCGAAGTGCGCGGTGTGCGGGCTGCTGATGACGACGGCATCGGTGATGCCGGCCTTGAGCATCTGGCGGTAGTCGGCGAATTCCGTGCAGCCCTGCAGCACGGGGAAACGCGTCTTGATGTTCTTGATCTGGCCCTCGGACGTGTCGACGAGCGCCGTGATCTTCACCTGGGGCAACGCGACGAGGCGGTTGGCGTGGGCGTTCATCATTCCGCCGCAGCCGATCAAGCCGATTCTGATCTGATCCATACGAAACTACTCCGTGTTTTGAACAGAACGTTGCCTGCCACGAGCAGGCGGGAGGACAATCGAATGCTGTTGAGGCAGGGCGAGTGTGTGTGCTGGGGGACCGTGCGTGGCTTTCAGCGGGGCACGCAGGGGCGCGCGTGCGGACGGTGCATCCGCCGGCCGCCCCTGCAGTGACGGGTTTGATCAGGAATGCCGCAACTGTGCGCCCTGCGTGGTGAGCAGCTCCTGCAGGTGCGCCACGTTGATCTGGCGGGGGAGGATGTTCTTGTGGGCGGCCAGTGCCGCCGCCGTGCCCGCCGCCTGTCCGATCGCCATCATGCACGCGGCCGAGCTGAGCGACTCGTACGGCGCCTGCTCCGCCGATATGCCGTTGCCGGCAACCAGCAGCCCGTAGGTGTTGCGAGGCAGCAGCGAGCGGTAGGGCACGTCGAATCCGTCGTGGTCGAGGTAGCGGACGGCTCCGTACCAGCTCGAGATGGGCGCGGAGCTGATGGCGATGACGTCGGAGAACCTGGCGCCGGAAAGCGCATCGTGCTCGGTGATGACGTGCTCGCCGAAGACATAGCGCGTACGCCGGGTGGCCAGTTGCGACGCGGTTTCCACGAGGCACGCGCCCGCCAGTGCCGGGTATTCCCGCCGCAGCTCGTCGAAATGGTTGAGCACCCTGGTGCGTGTCTCGATCTCGGCCCGGCTGAGGCAGAAGGCGCTGGTGCCGGCGGTTTCCGGCTCGGGGCCGGCGATCACCATGCTGCCCTTGAGCCGCACGGCCAGCATCGGCAAGCTGTCGTCCGCCTGGAAGCCGGCCACCTTGTACATGAGGTGGGGGCCTTGGCTCTGCTTGTCGTTGGGGAGCACGTCGCGGGGCATCGCGCCGGCCCTGAAGGCGTTCTCGCCGTCGTCGGAGCAGTCGATCACCACCTTCGCGAAGATGGCCTGACGCCCGGAGCGATTCTCGATGATCACGCCTCGCACTCGATTGTCGGTCATGATCGGAGCGGTGGCGTAGGTGTGCAGGAGGATATCGCACAGTGCGTTTTCGGCCATCCGCAGGAGGATGAGCTTCAGTTTCTCGGTGTCGACTGCGTAGGAGAAGCTGAGCTGGCCGCTGGCGACGTCGAACTCCTGCTGCTCGTGGGGGCTTTTGCCGATGCCGTCGATGCGCTGCAGCTCGTAGATGATCTCGCGGGGCATTCCGCGCACGGTCTGGAAGGCATCCGGATGCCGCTGATTGCGAAAGCCGCTGATGACGCCGCTGAGCGACGCGGTGAGGCTTCCGCCCAGACAGCCCTGCTTTTCAATGAGCAACGTGTCGGCGCCCTGCCGTGCGGCGGCGATTGCGGCTGCGGCCCCGGCAGGCCCGCCGCCGATAACCACAACGTCGACTTCGGCATAGACGGGAATCTTCCGCGCCGGTTCCATGAACGTCTTCATCGGGTTCCTCTCCTCCTGTGCGGTGTCGGGGCTCCGCAATGTGCCGTGGGATTATATCAACAAGGCATTCCGAAATCCACAGGGAAAATCCGCAGACCCCGGTGCTGCCCCGTGTGACGCTACTTAATAATCGCGCGTGCTTTGGGCAGAGACAGCGCAAAACGGACTTTTTGGTGTGAAGAAGGTTTGGCAGATTCCGACATGATGCGCAGAAGCATCGGGTGTCCGATTTCGGTCCGATTTTCCCTTTTCAGTGCCTTTGGGAGCGTTTATAATATGGTGACCATGAACAGGAGCACACACAGGTGCTGAGTACCGCCAAGCAGGCCGCCATGTTCGTTCCGCACGTCGTGATGCTGGCCGCGAGGCTGGCGAATGACGACCGTGTGTCGGTGCGCGCCAAGGCGCTGCTGGCGGCGGCTGTGGTCTATTTCGCATCTCCGCTCGACCTGCTGCCCGACTGGATTCCGGTGATCGGACAGCTCGACGATCTGCTGCTGGCCGCGCTCGTGATCGATGTCATCATCAACCACGTGGATCCGGCGGCGGTCCGCGAGCACTGGCGCGGCTCGCCTCGGGAATTGGCGATCGGCGGCAGGGTGGCGGCCGTCATCTGTTTCTTCATTCCGAGCCGGCTGAAGCGGAGGATCTTCCTCGGCGGCAGCCGCGAAAGGACGCCTGATCAGCAAGGATAAGGATTATGGTTGCAACGGTCAAGGATATCCTGAGGAACCCGTGGGTCAAGTTTGCGTTCGGCTGCGTGCTCATTCCGGCGGCGCTCGTTTTGCTGGTCTGGGGCCTCTACGCCGCGCAGAACATCGTCACGTTCATAATTATCTCGGTGGTCATCGCGTACGTGCTGAACCCGGTCGTGACGCGGCTGGAGGACTACAGGATTCCGCGATGGCTGTCGAGCCCGGTGCTCGTGGGCGGTCTGATCGTGGTCCTGCTGCTGGGGCTGTTCCTGGTTGTATGGGATATTCAGAAACAGGTGGGGAGGGCGATCGCGAACAATTCGGCATCGTCGGAGCAATCGGAATCCACTCCGGAGGAAGGCGAGCCGCAGCCGGAACCGTCGGCCCCGCCTGCAGCGGCCGAGCCCGAGCCGCAGCCGGAAGCACTAGGTTTACAGGAAGAGGCGAAACCTCCGCAGGAATCGTCGCCTCCGCAGGATGGGGGCATCCCCGAGCCGCAGCCGCAAGCCCGGCAGGGCGATGGGGGGGACGACGCAAATGCCGATGAGGCAGCCCCCGGCACGAAAGAATGGGTGGACGAACAGATCCTGAAACTGGTGCAGCATCTGCCGGAGCGCTTCCGGCCGGTTGCTCGCAGGTTGGCGGAAAGCATCTACGAGTACGTCATACCGCGGCTGCAGCAGTTGTTCGAGGGGGTGGGGCAGGTCATAACCTCAGGTTTGAAGTCGATCGGGAGCGTGGTGGTTGCGATCTTCCTCTTCTCGCTTTCGCTCGTGCTGGCGGTCTATATGCTCATTCACGCGCCGATGCTGAAATCGCTGACGGTATCGGTGCTTCCAGCGTCGTACAAGCTCGATATCATGCGGATTGCGGGCAAGATCGACACGGACGTGCGCGGCTTCATCCGCGGGCAGCTCCTCGTGGCGCTGTCGCTTGCCGCAATCTACATGATCGGGCTGACGATCCTGGGAATCCCCTACGCGGCCCCGATCGCCATCATCGGCGGGCTCGGCAACCTGATCCCGTACGTCGGAACTGCCATCGGCATCCTGCTGGCGGAGGTCTCGTCGCTGTTTGCCCACGGTTTCGACATCAACATTCTGCTGGTCCTGGTGGTGTTTGCGGCGGGGCAGGCGATGGAGGCGATGGTGATCACGCCGAAGCTGGTGGGCAGGACCGTCAAGATGAACCCGGTAGCCATCATCATCGCCGTGCTGATCTTCGGGAAGCTGTTTGGATTCTTCGGCGCGTTGTTTGCGGTGCCGATGGCATCGGTGATCAAGGTGCTGGGGCGGGAGCTTCTGCAACGGATCCAGCAGCCTGGGGAGATCAAACTGCCGCCGTCAACCTCCTCCAGCCCCCCGCCCGACCAGCCAGAGGAAACACCGGATCAATGAACGACCTGAGAAGCAAGGCGATTGACGTGGTCCGGACGCTGCAGCAGCACGGCTACCAGGCGGTGTTTGCCGGCGGGTGCGTGCGCGACGTGCTGATGGGCCACGAGCCGGCCGACTACGACATCGCCACCAGTGCCACGCCGCGCGAAGTGATGGCACTGTTTCCGAAAACCGTGGCCGTCGGCGTGGTATTCGGCGTGGTGCGGGTAGTGGTCGATTCCCACGATTTCGAGGTGGCCACGTTTCGCACCGAATCGGGGTATCTCGACCATCGCCATCCGAACGTGGTCAAATTCTCGGATGCCCAAACAGATGTGAAGCGGAGGGATTTCACCATCAACGCGATCCTGTACGATCCCATCGCCGACCGCCTGCTCGACTACGTTGGCGGCGAGGGGGATATCCGGGCGGGGATCGTGCGGACGGTGGGCTATCCCGCGGAACGCTTCGAGGAAGACTACTTGCGGATGATCCGTGCGGTGCGGTTTGCGGCGCGGTTCGACTATCGCATCGAAGACGCCACGCTGCGGGCCATCCGCGAGCTTGCCGGCATGATCACCCGCGTGAGCAGGGAGCGGATCGGGCAGGAGATCCTCAAGATCTTCGGCGGGCCGAACCCGCACGCAGGTCTCCAACTGCTGTCGGATACCGCCCTTCTGCCTCACGTGCTGCCGGAGGTGGAGGCGATGAAGGGGGTGGAGCAGCCGGCGAATTTCCACCCGGAAGGCGACGTCTTCCGGCATACGCTGCTGGCTCTGAAGGCGATGGGGCATCCGCGGTCGCCCGAGTTTGCACTGGCCGTGCTCCTGCACGACGTGGGCAAACCGCCGACTTTCGAGCGGACGCCCGAGCGCATCCGGTTCAACAATCACACCGAGGTCGGGGCCGAAATCATCCTGCGGATCGCCGAGCGCCTGCGGTTCTCGAACGAGCAGGCCGCATACATCGCGGCGCTTGCCAAGGACCACATGCGGTTTATGAACGTCCGCGAGATGCGCGAGAGCTCGCTGAAGCGGTTCCTGCGGAGCAGGCACTTCGATGATCTGCTCGAGCTCCACCGGATCGACTGCCTCGCCAGCCACGGCGACCTGAGCGGGTGGGAGTTTTGCATGGAAAAGCTGCACGAGTTCGGCCAGGAGAAGATGGCCCCGCCCAGGCTGCTCACCGGCTCCGACCTCATCGAGCTGGGCTACCAACCCGGCCCGGTGTTCAAGGAAATTCTCGCGCAGGTGGAAGACGGCCAGCTCGAGGGCTGGATAACGACCAGGGACGAGGCCATCCGGTTCGTCGAAGAACGTTTTCCGCAGCGAGTTCACGAGTAACCGCTGCCGGCGGTTGTTTACATCAATGGATGCGCCGTTCGGGCGCACAGCATGGAGGTCATTGTGGCAGCTTCTCGCATCATCTACGACTACAACAACGCGATCGCGAAGAACGGCCGGAGCACCGACGACTACATCACGCGCGATGAGCTGGCGGCGCTCGAGCAGGACGTCAAGAAATTCCACGGTGAGTTGCAGGCGGAGAAACAAGCCGGCAAGCTCGGGTTCGCCGAGTTGCCCGACACCACCGAGCCTGCCGAGCTGTGCCGACGGGCGGCCGAAGCCAGGAAGGGCGCGTTCGACAACTTCGTGGTGCTCGGCATCGGCGGCTCCGCCCTCGGCCCCATCGCGGTTCACAACGCGCTGCGGCACCCGCACTACAATCTCGACGAGCGCTTCCGGGACGGCTGGCCGCGGTTGTTCGTGGAAGACAATATCGATCCCGATCACCTTCGCGCCCTGATGGACGTGCTCGATCTGAAGCGCACGCTGTTCAACGTGATCAGCAAGTCGGGCGGCACCGCCGAGACGATGGCGCAGTTCCTGATCTTCCGCGAACTGCTGCGGGCAAAGCTCGGCACGGGCTTTGCGTCGAACATGGTGATTACCACCGACCCGCAGGGGGGGCTGATGCGGAAGATCGTCCAGATGGACGGCTACCAGTCGTTCCCCATCCCGCCGAACGTGGGCGGAAGGTTCAGCGAGCTGACGGCGGTGGGGCTATTCCCCGCCGCGATGACGGGCATCGACCCGGTGGCGCTCGTGACCGGCGCGCGGGCGATGGCACAACGGTGCTCGACTGACCGGTTGTGGGACAACCCGGCATACATGGACGCTGCGATCCACTTCCTCGCGTGCAGCAGGAAGCGCAAGGGCGTCTCCGTGATGATGCCGTACGCGAGCGCGCTGCGGGACGTGGCCGACTGGTACCGCCAGCTCTGGGCGGAGAGCCTGGGCAAGAAGTTCGACGTCACCGGCAAGCGGATAGTTCACGCCGGCCAGACTCCCGTGAAGGCCCTGGGCGTGACCGACCAGCACTCGCAGGTGCAGCTCTACGCGGAAGGCCCGAACGACAAGATCTTCACCTTCATCGCCGTCGAGAAACACGCGGCTGACGTGCCGATCCCGAAATGCTTCGAAAGCGAGGAAGGGGCGGCCTACCTCGGCGGGCACACCATGAAGGAGTTGCTCGAAGCCGAACGCCGGGGCACCGCGATCGCCCTCACAGAAGCCGGCCGGCCGAACGTGACGATCACGATGCCGCAGGTCGACGCACCGAATGTGGGCGGCCTGCTGTACCTGTTCGAGCTGGAAACGGCAATGATGGGCAAGCTGCTCGGCATCAACGCGTTCGACCAGCCGGGCGTGGAAGCCGGCAAGAAAGCCGCCTACGCCCTGATGGGCCGCACCCGCTATGAGGAGCTGCGGCGCAAGCTCGACGCGACGGCGAAGCCGGCGAAGGACTTCATCATCGAGTGATGCCGCTCGATACGGAGGGGACACGGTGAAGGACGCAACGATCATATTTCCGCACCAGCTTTTCGCGGAGCATCCCGCGCTCGCACGGCAGCGGCCCGTCTTCCTCGTGGAGGAGCAGCGGTTCTTCTCCGACTTCCGCTTCCACAAGAAGAAGCTGGTGCTGCACCGGGCGTCGATGCGCGCCTACGAAGATCGCCTCAAGCGGCAGGGCTTCCGTGTGCGCTACGTCGAGTGGCGCAACGACAACACGCTGGACTTCCTGTTCAGCATGCTCAGGAAGAATGCCATCCGCGTGGTCTACGTGGCGGAGATGGTCGACCTGATGCTCGAGCGGCGGTTCCGCAAGCATTGCCGTGCCGCGGGAATCATGCCCGTCATCGATCACACGCCGATGTTCCTCAATTCCGAACAACAGGTGCGCGATTACTTTGCCGGCAAGAACCGGTTCGTGATGGGGCCGTTCTACGTGCACGAGCGGCGCCGGCTGAACGTCCTGGTCGACGGCGGCGAACCGGTCGGCGGCAAGTGGAGCATGGATGTCCTCAACAGGCGGAAGGCTCCGCCCGGCACGCCCTTCCCCGGCGTACACCCGCCGGAGCACAGCGACTACGTCCGCGAGGCCGCCCACTACGTGGGCAAGTGGTTTGCGGAGCACCCGGGCACGGTCGACGATTTCATCTATCCCGTCACACACGAGGACGCCGAGCGGTGGCTGGATGATTTCCTGCGCGAGCGGCTGGAGCTGTTTGGCGACTACGAGGACGCCATCGTCGCCGGCGAGCCGTTCCTGTTTCATTCGGTAATCTCGCCGCTGATCAACATCGGGCTACTCACGCCGCGGCAGGTGCTGGACAAAACGCTGGACTACGCCCGCCATCACGACGTGCGCCTCAACTCGCTGGAAGGCTTCGTGCGGCAGATCATCGGCTGGCGGGAATTCATCCGCGCGGTATACGTGATGGCGGGCGAGCGGCAGCGCCAGTCGAACTTCTGGGGCAACCATCGCAAGCTACCCTCGCTGTTGTATTCGGCAACGACGGGCATCGAGCCAGTCGATGCCGTCATCGGGCGGCTGCTCCACTACGCCTACACCCACCACATCGAGCGCCTGATGGTGCTCGGCAATTTCATGGTGCTGTGCGAGATCGACCCGAACGACGTCTACCGGTGGTTCATGGAGCTGTACATCGACGCCTACGATTGGGTGATGGTGCCGAACGTCTACGGGATGAGCCAGTTTGCCGACGGCGGCCTGATGGCGACGAAGCCCTACATCGGGTCGTACAACTACCTGCGGAAGATGAGCGATTTCCGGCCCGGCCCGTGGGCCGGGGTGTGGGGTGCGCTGTATTGGCGATTTCTCGAGCGGCATCGGAAAGCTTTCGAGGCGAACCCGCGGATGGTGCTCCTGCTGAACCCGCTCAAGCGGATGGCGGCCGACAGGATCAACGAGCTGTGCGAACAGGCGGATCGGTTTCTCGCGGGTCTGTTCGGCAAGCCGTCGGGCCGCAGAAGGGCGGCGTGAACTGCCGTTTCCGGGCGTATCCGGCGCGGTTCGTCCGGCATCCGCGATAGCATCTTGTGCAGGGATTTCGTCTGTTCGGAGGAGAGAGCATGTCCATTTCAGCAGAGAAGAGGAAAACGTATCACCAGGCGGATTTCGCCACAAAGCTTCGCGTGCCCGAGGGCACCGAGTACGTCGACGCCAACAGCTACGAGGATGTGAAGGCCGGGTTGGAGGAAGGCATGGCGGTTCACGTGGAATCGTGTGTCGGCCGCGCATTCCTGTGGAAGGCCGGCGACAAGATCCAGGCGGACCTGTTTTTCCTCTCGCCGGCCAAGCCGATGGAGTTCGACACCATCGACGAAGCCGCCGACTGGGCGTCCGAGCTGTGCGAAGGCAGCGCCATTACGGACTGACGACTGGGGAAGAGGGAGAGGGGGGAGGGGGAAGAAAAAGCCGAATAGCATAATGTCCACTGCGTCCACTGCGTCCACTATGTCCACTATGTCCACTATGTCCACTATGTCCACTATGTCCACTATGTCCACTATGTCCATTGGAAGCAGGACAGTCTTCCCCTCGCCCGCTCGCCCATTCTCCCACTCTCTCTTATTCTACGCCAGTATCTCCGCCATGCGGCGAAGGCCTTCTTCGATGTTCTCGATGCTGGTGGCGTAGGAGAAGCGCACGAAGCGGTCGTCGCCGAAGCCGCTGCCGGGGACGATCGCGATCCTGGCTTCTTCGAGGCAGACAGTGGCGAAATCCATCGAGTTGCTGATCTTGCGGCCGCGGATTTCCTTGCCGAACCACGCCGAGACGTTGGGCAGGGCGTAGAACGCGCCCTTCGGTTCCACGCAGGTGATGCCGGGCATGGCATTGAGGGATTCGAGGATCCGCTTGCGGCGCGCGTCGAACTCGGCCACCATCGCCCGGATGCAAGCCTGGTCGCCCTTGAGCGCCGCCACGCCCGCCTTCTGGGCGATCGAGCAGGGGTTGCTGGTGGAGTGGCTCTGCAGCCGGGTAACCGCCGTGATGATTTCCTTCGGCCCAGCCGCGTAGCCGAGCCGCCAGCCCGTCATCGCGTACGACTTCGAGAACCCGTTCACCACGATCGTCCGCTCCTTGATCTCCGGGCTGAAGCTCGCGATGCTCTTGTGCACGGTGCCGTCGTAAACGAGTTTCTCGTAGATTTCATCCGACAACACGTACATGTCGGTGTCGAGGATCAGCTCGGCGATCGCCTGCAGCTCGTCGGGCGTGTAGACGCTGCCGGTGGGGTTTGACGGGCTGTTGAGGATCAGCAGTTTCGAGTCGGGCGTGATGGCGCTGTCGAGCTGCTGCGGCGTGAGCTTGAATTCGGTGGACTCGTCGGTGGGAAGGAAGACGTTCCTGGCACCGGCGGCCTTGACCATTTCCGGGTAGCTCACCCAGTAGGGAGCAGGGATGATCACCTCGTCGCCTTCCTGGCACATGGCGAGGATGATGTTGAACAGCGAGTGCTTGGCCCCGCATGAGACGATGATCTGCGCGGCGGGGAAGTCGAGGCCGTTGTCGCGGTTCAGTTTCTCGGCGATGGCCTGGCGCAGCTCGGGCGTGCCGGCGGCCGGGGTATATTTCGTGAAGCCCTGGTTGATCGCGTCGATGCCAGCCTGCTTGATGTGCTGGGGCGTATCGAAATCCGGCTCGCCAACGCCGAAGTCGATGACGTCGACTCCCTTGGCCTTCATTGCCTTTGCCTTGCTGCTGATCGCCAGTGTCAGTGATTCCTCGATGGATGCGATTCGGTGTGAGAGATCCATAGGTCGTCCGGGGTTAAGGAGTTGATCCGATCAGGGCTCTTGGGTGATTGCTGTGCACATGTATCCGCTTCGGGCTTCCGGTGGACGCAGTGGAAGAAGTGGACATAGTGGACTAAAATGGACAAAAGCCCTCTTGTTGTTTTTCACCAATCCGTGTTCTTCAACAGACCCACTCTCCCAGTCTCATCCTCCCTATCGTCGCCTCAGCGCTCCAGTCAGTTCTTCCGTTGCCTGGCCGGTGATGAAATCCTGGACGTCCTTAGTGGGATCGTTCTTGATCTCCTCGGGCGTGCCCTGTGCGATGAACGTGCCGCGCTTCAGCAGGAAGATGCGGTCGGCTATCTTGAAGGCGCAGGTCATGTCGTGTGTGACGGCGACGGCAGTGGAGTGCATGGTCTGCTGGAGCTTGAGGATGAGGTTGTTGATCACGTCGGCGGTGATGGGGTCCAGCCCGGCGGTCGGTTCGTCGTAAAGCATGATCTCGGGTTCGAGTGCGATGGCGCGGGCGATGGCCACACGTTTCTTCATGCCGCCGCTGAGCTCGTCGGGCATTTTCCCCTCGATGCCGCCAAGCCCCATCATCTCGAGTTTCTCGCGGACGATCCTCGCGATCTTGTCCTCGGAATAATCGGTGTGCTCGTGGAGCGCGAATGCCACGTTCCCGGCCGCGTTCAGCGAGTCGAAGAGCGCCGCTCCCTGGAAGACCATCCCGACGCGCAAGCGGAACTTGTTCGTCTCGTCCTCGGAGAGCCTCGTGACGTCGAGCCCGTCGATGATCACCTCGCCGGAGTCGGGCTTGAGCAGGCCATTGACGTGGCGCAGCAGCACGCTCTTGCCGGCCCCGCTTCCGCCGATGATCACGGCGGTGGTGCCGCGGGGGACCGCAAAGCTCACATCGTCGAGCACCTGCTGGTTGTTGAAGGCCTTCTTGAGATGTCGGACTTCGATCATGCGAACGCACCGCTCCGGGGGAGGCGCCACCGTGGCGGCCCATCCGCCGGTTCCGCACATCACCCGCCGAACAAATCATTATAGGTGAAAACACGAGTCAAAACAAGTGCAATAGCCGGGTGACATGGCCCCGGCGCGGTACATCGTGCTGGTCGGCTCGACTACAAGACGCCGCGACAGACACGGCTGCAGATCGTGGCAGCCGAGGCGCCAGCAGAAGTTGCTTGACGCCGACAACCGTGCCAGATAGAATACCAGCGTCCGGCCAAGCAGAGCCGGGATCGCAGGAGTGCGGCCCGACAAGGGATAACCGGACGGGGCTGCGACGGAATCACCGTCCCGGGGGGAGCCTTCGGGCTCCCCCGCGCCCGCTTCTTCGAGGAAGATTCTAGAGCTGCCCCCTATGCCTTCTTACTCCGGGGTCTGGGGCGGAGCCCCAGCGTTCCATGCGAGCAAACCGCTCATAGTTTCATGTGCATCCGAGGCACTGTGGCCAAGGGTGTGTCCAAGCGATTCGGGCCACTGATGGGGCCTCGGTCGTGTCTTTCCGGCCGGAGGCCTATGTGCAACTGACAACGACCTCAGAATCGGGGATCTGCAGGGCTACAGGACACCAACCTGCAAGACAGGAGCCAATGGACTTGCTCATGAGTACGATCAGTCTACAGAACACGGCACAGGGGAGAATGGATTTTGTCGATCTCGGGGAACCCAGGGCAGTCGGGCCTACCGAGATAGTCATCGCCACGGAGTACACCGGCATCACCAACGGCACCGAGCGGAGCTGCATGACGTGCGATCGCGGTGCAGGCAACTATCCAAACCGCGCCGGCTACCAGCATATTGGGAAGATCCGCGCGGTTGGTGAAAGAGTGACCGGGTACAAGGTCGGCGATACGGTCTTCTACGGGCAGTTCGTCGGCCATAACGGTTGGAATATCGTCGACGTGGCAGCAGCCGATCCGAAGGCCTACTGGACGCACAACTGCGTGGTTTTGCCGCCCGGACTGGACGCGAAGTACTGTGCGCTCCTCGGTGTGGCGGGGGTCGGTATGCGGGCGGCCAGACGCTTCCGTGTCGGCCCTGCACAGAACGTGTGGGTTGCCGGAGCGGGCCTGGTCGGGCAGTTCGCCGCCCAATCTGCCCGTGCCCTCGGTGCACGGGTGACGGTTTCCGACGTTCAGGAAAGGCGACTCGCGACGGCGGCGCAATGCGGCGCGGAACGCGTGCTCCTCGCCACAGACGATGGTTTTTGGGCGGCACTCAAGAGCAAAGGACCCTACGACTGCATCATTGACGCCTGCGGGGTCGATCCGCTCCTGTTCGATATCCATCAGCACGGGCTGATCCGGCACGGATCGGTCATCGGCCTGGTGGCATGCCGCCCGAATACGTCCTTCCCGTGGGGGATGC
>DATKYA010000062.1:0-3357 GCA_035528775.1 Planctomycetota bacterium
TTTCACGCGCGCTTGGCTCCCGCCGGGATGAAGCTTCTCATTTCCACTTGGGGCTTCTCACACAGCTTCTGAGAAAATCGCGAAACAGGATCGTTTCCGACAGGTTGTCGCACTCGTTGCACTTCTCCCACTCGGTCCACACGTACTCGATGCCGAGCCAGCCGGCGTAGCCGGTCTGATCCATGACGTGCAGGATGCGGCGGTAGTCGATGGTATTGTTCTTGAATGAAGTCTGCAGGCTGCCATTGCGAGCGCCGCGGACGTGGAAGTGGCTGGCGTGGCGGATCAGCGGCTCCGCGTCGCCGTCGGGCATTCCCTGCCGGGCGAAGTGCGTGTAGTCGAGCGTGAGCGTCAGCCCGGGCACCAGGTTCACCAATGCTTCGGCCGATCGCGGATCGGGCACGATGGAGCCGACGTGTGCTTCGATGGCGAAGGTGATCCCGTGCGTCGCCGCCTGCTCCACGCGCCAGCCAAGCTCGTCGCCGGCCCGCCCGAGCGAATCTTCGTGCGGCTCGCCGTCGAACGGAGCGCCCGGCAGTGTGGTCACGTGCCTGGCGCCGGCCTCCGCCGCATAGTCGAGCGTCTTGACGAACGATTCGCGGGCGTGCCGCCGTCGAGCAGCGTCCGGCTGGTTGATCGCGTAGGGCATGAAGTCCGGGTCCAACTGCAGGAAGACATCCGCGAGCTGCAGTCCAAGCGAATCAAGCTGCACCTTCAGCCGCCGGGCAGACTGCGGGACGTTCCCGAACTCGTGCGACGGCCACAGGTGCGACCGTCCCTCAAACAGCCCTACGTCCACCCCCTGCAGCTCCATCATCGCGATCAGCTTCAGCACGTTGTCGTGCCTCAGCAACGGAAACGTGAAATCGGCACAGGCGAGCTTGCGCATCATCTTTTGGATCTCCTGGCAGGACGATCAACGGAAGATTCGTTGTCGATTCATGTAGAGACGCCCCGGTGGGGCGTCTGAGACGTGCCACCGGCACGTCTCTACGGGGACGACCTGCAATCGCCGATGTCTACCTGCTCCAGAATTCCGCGCATGCCAGGTATCCGCCATCGATGACGAGCGACGTTCCGGTGATCCCGCGAGCATCGTCGCTGCAGAGGAAAGCGGCGGCGCGGCCCATATCTTCAGGATAGAGCATCTCGCCGAGGGGCACGCGCTGCAGGCGCTGCCGCAGATGCGCCTCGGGGTCGGGGGCGTGGCGCACGTGGTAGCGCAGCAGCGGCGTGTCCGTGATTCCCGGGCACAGACAGTTCACACGGATATTGTCGGGCCCGAAATCAAGCGCCAGGCTCTTGGTGAGCAGCAGCACGGCTCCCTTGCTGGCGCAGTAGCAGGGGGTGCCCTGCTGGGCCACGATGCTGGAGACGGAGCCGATATTAAGGATGCAGCCGCCGCCCAGCCGGCGCATGTGCGGCACCGCGTATTTCGCGGTGAGGAAGATCGACCGCACGTTGATCGCCATCAGGTGATCCCATTCCTCGACCGTGCACTCTTCGACGCCCCGCACGACCGCGGTGCCGGCATTGTTGACGACGATATCGAGCCTGCCGAACCCGGCGATGGCGGCTTCGACGGCGGCGCGGACGTCGCCCTCGATGGTCACGTCGGTCCGGTGGAAGACGGCTTTGCCGCCCGCATCGCGTAGTGCCGCGGCGGCGGCCTCACCGGCGTCTGCGTTGATATCGGCGACGACCACCGCCGCCCCTTCGCGTACGAACACGTCGGCGATCCCGCGTCCGATTCCCTGCGCCGCGCCGGTGATCAGCGCCGCTTTGCCGGTGAGTCTCATGGTAAGTTGCCAGTTGTCAGTTGTTAGTGGTCAGTTGAAGATTGCGTTACATGCCCACACAGATAATTCGGGCGTCGCAGGTGCCACGCCAGATCCTCAGGCTCAGTGGACCAAGTGGACGAAGTGGACTCAGTGGACTTGCGCCGCTTTCCTCGGTTCCAAGCCAAAAGCCCACGGCCCATAGCCCAGCGCCGGTTGCGGCTTGGCCGGAAGGATCGTGCAAACATCGTCATTGCCGCGAACCCTGTAGCCTGTCCGCCTGCAGCCTGTCCGCCTGTCACTCAATCGAATGGGCAGCCTTGATAGCCTCGATGACGCCAAGCTCGGTACGGCTCATCAAGTGGTTGAGTGCCCGGCGGCGCAGTTCGTCCAGCCGTTTGGCTCCCGCGGCCTGCTCGCCGCTCCATTCGCGTGCAAACTCTCCGCCGCGGATGTCGCGCCGGAAGAACTCTCGCGCCTTCTGCCGCATCTCGTCGGTGATCAGCTTCGGGCCGCGCGATAACGTGCCGTACTGGCTGGTCGTGGAATGGTGCGTCATCTGGCGGAAGAAGCCGTTGGCCCGCATCTTGTCGAAGATCTCGGCAGTCTCGCCCGAAGCGTACAGCTCCATCACCATCAGCTCGGGCGAGAAGCCGAACTCAACGCCCATCTCGAAGCACTCGAGGAACCACGCCGTCAGCCCGGCCCAGACCACCTGCTCGGCAAACAGGTCGAGCTCGGCCTCTTCACGGAAAGACGACTCGAACACGCCGCCGCGGGTGCAGCCTATGCCCTTGCAGAGGGCGAGCACGCGTTCGCGGGCGTGGCCGCTGGCATCCTGATGGACCGCGAACTGGGCGAGCGCGCCCTTCCCGTGCTCAAACAGTGCCCGCACCATCACGCCAGTCATTCGCGGAGCGACCATCACAACGTCTGCATCACCGGGCAGCGTGATCAGACCGTAGCCCACGTTGTAGCCGCTGGCCCACACGAGCGTGTTGCCCGGGCGGATCCCGGGCGCGATCTGCTCCGCCCAGATCAGCGGCTGGCTCTCATCGGTCGTCAGCACCAGCAGGAAATCGCCGGCCGCCGCGGCATCGGCGATCGACACCGGCTCGAATCCATCGCGGACCGCCTGCTCGCGGTAGTCGTCGTCCCGGTTGCCCACGATCACGCTGACGCCGCTATCGCGAAGGTTCAGCGCCTGCGCACGCCCCTGGTTCCCATAGCCCAGTACTGCCACGGTCTTGCCGGAGAGCGGAGCAAGCGAAGCATTGTCGTCTTTCAGCAATTTCATTGAAACACCTCTGGATGAACTCTTAGCTTTGAACTTTGAACCTCTAACCTTTAACTTCTAACTCCTTCCTCAGTCTCCACACCACGGTGCCGAGGCCGCCAATGAAGACGAGGAACAGGTAGCTGAAGTATGCGGGCACGTGCAGCTCGGTGCCCTGGTTGAGCTCGGCGAGCAGGCGGTTGGAATCGGCCGACAGCCGCGACAGCGCGGCGGACGTATCGCCGCCGGTGAGGACCGCACGCTCGGCGTCGTCGATGTGCATGCGGATTTCCTGCCAGCCGT
>DATKYA010000063.1:0-4694 GCA_035528775.1 Planctomycetota bacterium
GGCCCGCCTAAGCCGGCTACGCCGGAAGGGCTACAGGCTACAGGTACGCCGCAAGGCCGCCCATGAGCCGACCCTGTAGCAGCCTATGTACCTGTACCCGGGACTGTCGAAACATCTGCGCGCGGCGCGCAGAAGTTTTCACGAAAGAATCTAACCTAGCCGCCTTTCGGCTTCTCCGCCGGCTTGCCCACGGGCTTATCGGCGGGCGTGTCTGCGGGCGTGTCTGCGGGCGTGTCATCCTCCTCCTCCAGGATGAAATTGCGGACCTGCTCTTCCAGCTCCATGTAGGATGCGCCGGTGTATTCGTCGAGCTTCCCGCCCACGTTGAGCTTGGCGAGGTAGTAGGCTTCGACGTAGTCGACGAACCGCTCGCGATAGTTGCCGTCGTCGGCTTCCATCAGGAAGCAGGCGAGTGCGGCGGCTTCCGGGTAGGCGATCTGCGGGCCGCTTCCCTGGAAACCTTCGTACGAGAGCTGGTCGAAATCGCGGATGGACTTGGCCTGCCCGTTCTTCAGAACCTGCTTGAATGCCTTCACCCAGGGGGCGTTGCGGCCTTCGGTGACGATCCTGCCGTCGACGCGGCTGCACGTTTCCATGTAGGTGGCCGCTGCTTCCACCACCCAGGCTCCGCACCTGCTGCCGCCCACCAGCCTCCGGCTCTCGGAAAACAACTGGTGTGTGGCCTCGTGCTTCAGAATCCTGGTGTTCGTGGCCCAGTCGATCTTGTAGAAATTGGCGGTTCCTTGCGGCCGGCCGCCGATGTAGATGCCGGCGGCCATGTCAGGCACCATGCTGCCGAGGGTGCTCTTGAACTGCTCCTTGGCCGCAAAATAGTTCACCTTCATCAGCCTCCTCTCCTGCTTGTTGCCGAAGAGCATCTGGCCCTGGTTGCGCGACGAGAAGTAGCCGATGAAGATGCGGAAGAAGAGCTGGTAGTTGTCTTCGCAGATCTTGCCGAATGCCACGGCATCGGCGAGGCTGACGTTTGACTGAACGTGATAGTGCTCGGTGTCGAACTCCCACGCAGAGTCCCACTTGCTGCGCACTTCCTGCACTTGCTCGGCGGGCAGCCACTTGTCCCTCAGCGGCATCACGCCCTTTTCGTAGCGGGCGAGTTCAGCCTTGGTCACCCAGCCGTATTCGTCTTTGAATGCTTTCCCGCGCCTGAGTTGGCCAATGTCCCAGACGTCCATCCATTCGCCGTTGTACTTGGCTTGGCCGAGCAGCTTGCGGGCTGAAGCGTATTCGGCGTTATAGGCGACGGCCTCCCAGACCATGTCGTAGGCACGGCCGATGAGCCCTGCCTTGTAGCAGGTTCCGCCAAGTTTGAAGAGGTCGACGGCCTGGGCATCGAAGATGGATTTCTTCTTGGCCTTGAAGGCGGCCGTGTCGGCGTCGGTGGGAACTGCTTCGGATGCGGCGGGGGGCTCGCCTTCGAGATCGGGATTGAGCTTCTTTACCTCATCCCACAGGTCGAGTGCCTCGGCTCCGAAGCCTTTCTGAGCGGCCCACTGTGCCAGGGCCTTCAGTTGGGCGGCAAAGCCGGCGTTCTGCTTGTCGAGGACAATCTTGAACTTGCGCTCGAGATTCTCGGAGCGCTTGCGTTCCTGCTCGGCCTTTTCCCTCCTCGCCGCAGCCTGGCACGGCTCCATGATGATGAGCAGAAGGATCGCCGGTACCAGCAGTGAAAACCTTTTCATTGAGCGGCTCCCTTGGGTAAGATAGGTCACTACGCACCCGTGCCTGACCTATTATACCCGTTTCGGCTTGCGCTGGCAACACGGTTTTTTTCATTGATGAGGATCGCGCACAGGTGCGCCGGGGGCTTCCGCAATGGAGAAATCGGTGGGCTTGATCCTCTTCCGCGATACCGGGCACGGAAAATCGATCCTGCTGCTGCACTACCGCGGCGGGCATTGGGATTTTCCCAAGGGGCACGTGGAACCGGGCGAGACCGAGCACCAGACGGCCCTCCGGGAGCTTCGCGAGGAAACCGACATCGCAGACGCACAGCTGCTGGATGGCTTCAGGGACCGCGTGCAGTATTCCTTCCGCCGGGGCGACCGGACCGTGGAGAAGCAGGTGATCTATTACCTTGCGGAAACCGCCGCCGCCGCCGTGAAACTGTCGTGGGAGCACCAGGCGTACGAGTGGCTGCCGGTGCAGGATGCTCTGGATCGCCTGACCTACGACAACTCACGGGACGTGTTGCGGGCCGCCCTGAAGCGGCTGGGTGAAAGCTGACCGCCCCGACCCTCAGCCGCGCCTGCCGGTCCGAGCCGGATAGCTGCCGATACTACGGTGGAGGGATCGATGGAACGAGAGGCACTCAGTGCAATTCCTGCACACAATCCGCACGGGATCATCAGGTTCATCTTCATCGCAATGGTCGCCGCGTGCGCCGTGATCGTCGCGGCCACCTTGACTGCCTATCGGTTTTCCCGCGAGCGCCGCGAGTGGGACGTCCGCACCTGCAGGCTCGTCACTGCTACCGTGCTCGGCAAGGGGCAGAGCATCCGTGAACAGGGCGGCGTGAGCCTCACCGCTTACCACGTACGCTATTCGGTCTCGTTCGGCGGCAGGCGGCTTGAAGCGCTTGCCACGGTTGCCCGCGATCACTACGCGTGGCTTCGTGTCGGCGATTCCACGCCCGCCTACATAGATTCCGCCAACCCGGACCGGCATTTCCTGAAGCTTGAGCGGGACAACAGGATCGGCCGCCATGTCAAGCCGGCGTACGCGGCAGGAGCAGTCGGATTGACCTTGATCTGCCTGAGGATATTGGCGGACAGGAGGTGGCCCGGTCGTTGACGTTGCCTCCACTTTTGTATTGACGCACTGCGAACACGGCTGAACTCGCCGATTCCTCCATCATGAATGCCCGCTTCCGGAGGAGGCGCCGGGATTCCGCAGACGGCCGCGGTGATTTCTGCATCTTCCCCCACCATCGTCGCAAATGGTTGCTGCACAAGTACTTATGGCGACACATCCAGCCTTGTTGCACACTGTTTTCTCTTGAAAAAACGCGGGCGCTATGGTATAATAGGATAAGCACGACAAGCTCTTTCGTGGGGGGATGTCAGGATTCGCAAAATGGGCATCATGCCACCGTTCGGGGGAACTATGACAGAACAGATCGCTCCCAGCTCGTCCGGCGAATACTCGGCAAAATCGATCGAAGTGTTGATGGACATGGAAGCCGTCCGGAAGCGACCGGCGATGTACATCGGCGACACCAGTTTCCGCGGTCTTCACCATCTCGTGGAGGAGGTTGTTGCCAACAGCATCGACGAGGCGATGGCCGGCTACGGCAATGAAATCCACGTGACGCTGAACCCCGATGGTTCGGTGACCGTGACCGATTTCGGCCGCGGGATCCCGGTGGACATCCACGAGGAGACGGGCCTGCCGGCAGTCCAGGTAGTAATGACGATCCTGCACGCCGGCGGGAAATTCTCGCACAACGCCTACAAGGTATCGGGCGGGCTGCACGGCGTGGGAGTGTCGGTCGTCAACGCGCTCAGCGAATGGTGCGAGGTGCAGATCCGCCACGGCGGATACATCTGGCGGCAGGAATACGAGCGCGGCGAGGTCCGCTCGCAGCTCGAGAAGATCGGCACCGCTACCGCCACCGGCACAGCCGTCACGTTCAAGCCCGATCCCGAGGTCTTCTCGGAGACCGTGTTCAACTACGATTTCATCGCCGGGCGCCTCCGCGAGCTGGCATTCCTCAACAAGGGCGTGATGATGCGGCTGTCGAGCGTCAACAACGACGGCACCCCCCGCGAGGAATGCTTCAAGTACGACGGCGGCATCAAGGCATACGTGAAGTCGCTGAACGAAGGCAAGCAGCCGCTCCACAGCGAGGTGATCTACTTCGAGAAGGAGCAGGACGACATGGTGGTGGAAATTGCCATGCAGTACAACACGTCATACGTGGAGAACGTGCTGACGTTTGCGAACAACATCAAGACGCACGGCGGCGGCACGCACCTCAGCGGGTTCCGCTCGGCCCTCACGCGCACGTTCAACAACTACGCCAAGGAGCAGAACCTGGTGAAGAATGGCGGCAACCTGCCCGAAGGCGAGGACATGCGCGAAGGCCTCACCGCCATCGTGAGCCTGAAGATCCCCGACCCGCAGTTCGAAGGGCAGACCAAGGACAAGCTCGGCAACCGCGAAGCACAGTCGGCGGTCGAGAGCGTGGTGGCGGAAGGGCTGGCGGTGTACCTCGAGGAGCAGCCCAAGACGGCAAGAGACATCGTGAACAAGGCGATCATGGCGGCGGCTGCCCGGCAGGCTGCCCGCCAGGCACGCGAGCTCGCGCGGCGGAAGTCGGCCCTCACCAGCGGAAACCTTCCCGTCAAGCTCGCCGATTGCCGCAGCCGCGAGATCGAGGAAACCGAGCTGTTCATCGTCGAAGGCGATTCCGCCGGCGGCAACGCCAAGCAATGCCGCGACAGCCGCTTCCAGGCCGTGCTTCCCATGCGAGGCAAGATCCTCAACATCGAGAAGGCCCGGCTCGACAAGATGCTGGCCAACCAGGAAATCCGCACGCTCATCAGCACGCTCGGAACCGGCGTGGCCACCGAATTCAACATGGACGGCCTTCGCTACGGCAAGATCATCATCATGACTGATGCCGACGTTGACGGCCTCCACATCCGCACGCTGCTGCTCACGTTCTTCTTCCG
>DATKYA010000064.1:0-8758 GCA_035528775.1 Planctomycetota bacterium
CCGAGGAATCCGGTCGCGAGTGACTTGATCACGAGGTTCCAACCGTCGACGAGGACGAACAACAAAATCTTGAACGGCACGGAGATCATCACCGGCGGCAGCATGAACATTCCCATCGAAGTCAGGACGCTGGAAACCACCATGTCGATCACGAGGAACGGCAGGTAGATGACGAATCCCATCTGGAAAGCGGTTTTCAGCTCGCTGATGACGAACGACGGTGCGAGCACGTAGGTGGGCACGTCGTCGTGGTTCCGGGGCTGCTTGAGCTTCGCGAGGCCTACGAAGAGGGCGAGGTCCTTCTCGCGGGTCTGGCGGAACATGAATTTTCGCAGCGAGCTGAGGGCGGTGTCGAGCGCCTGTTTCTGCGAAATCTCCTCCTTCAGGTAGGGCTGGAGGGCCTTGGTGTTGATCTCGGAGAACGTTGGCGCCATGATGAAAAACGTGAGGAACAGCGACAAACCGATGATCACCTGATTGGGCGGCAGGTTCTGCAGCGAGAGCGCCCGCCGAACGAACGAGAGCACGATGATGATCCGGGTGAACGCGGTCATCGTGAGCAGCAGCCCCGGCAGCAGCGTGAGGAGCGTGAAGAACAAGAGGATCTTGATCGTGTTCACGGTCTCCTTGGGCGAGTCTGCCTGCTCGACGCCGACGTTGAGCTTGAACGGAAGCTGGAGCGGGTCGGCGTCGTCAGCGGCGGCTGCGGGCCGGGCCGCGATCAGCAGCACGAGCAGGAGCGCCAGGGCGAACCAGGCGAGGCGGAAGGGTCGCATCACAGTGCCGCCTCCTCGCCGGGGGCGTGTGAGCCGGCCTGGTTCAGCAGATTGTCAAAGGTCGCGGCCGGGGCGTCCTGTTCCACGGGTTGGCAGTCGGCCTTCGGGAGCCGGGCGAGCAGCCGCATCTGGTCGCCCGCGGCTCCGATGACGAGCAGGGACGGACCGACCTCGAGTGCGTAGACCTGGCGTTTGCCGCCGAGGTTGATCGCCTGGCGGACCTGGATCATGCGGCGCGGGCCGCCGATCCGCACGCGCGCCATCAGCCTCCTGGCGCCGTACGCGGCCGCCACGATCAGCCCCACCACGATCACCATCGAGCCGGCCAGCCGCAACAAGGACTCGAACGGATCCGGCACCGCAGCGGGCGCCGGCTCCTCGGCGAAGGCCGACCCGAGACTCATGGTGAGAACGAAGGCCAGAGTTGCGAAGCGGACTCCTGTCCGCACGGAAGCACGAAAGGCGTTCACGGAAGTCCTCGGTGAAAAACCCTGAATTCGCGGGTGGGGCAGTCGATAATTCCGATACGGAGAGGGGCTGCCCGCATCTGCGGCCTCCCCATAGTGCAAAGAGCATGCCAGAACGGCCGGGGAAATCCGGCTCGCGTCGCAAGTCCTTGATCCACAACGACTTATGAGATCGTTTGCCCGCGGGGGCGTTTCGCGCCCGCTGATGGGTGTGAAAGTTTTTCCGATGTGAAGTCGGAAAATCCGTCATGCCCGGTGAGGCGGATTGGCGGGTCGATTCACCACGAAGACTCGAAGGGCACGAAGAAACACAAAGAAGAGAAGGAAATCTGGCGGGTGTATTTGACACGAAGGCACGAAGGGCACGAAGGAACACAAAGAAGAGAAGAGGAAGTAGAGTTTTGAAGAGGAGGTGGAAGATGGTATAATCCTGAGAGTGTCTTGATTCTTTCGTGAGAACTCCTGTGCGTTGTGCGCAGATGCTTCGACAGTCTCGGCTTGAGGTACACAGGCCACAGGCTACAGGGTCGGCTGCCAGGCGTCAGTGCGGCGTACCTGTAGTCTGCAGCCTGTCGCCGGCAGCCTGGGATCCATGGTTCAACGGAGCAGCGCGATGAAACCCAAAGGACTGTTCATCTTGGACAAGTACGCGTACGATGTGATTTACGGGCCGGAGGAGCGCGCGGAGATCGCGCGGCTGGCGGACATTTACGCGCCGCAGCAAACGGCGGCCGACGCGGCCGCGAATCCGGCAGTGCTGCGCGATGCGGAGGTGATCTTCTCGGGCTGGGGCGGGCCGAAGATGGACGATGCGTTCCTTGCGTCGGCGCCCCGGCTGAAGGCGGTGTTTTACGGGGCGGGATCGATCAGGTACATGATGACGGACGCGTTCTGGATCCGCGGGATCGCGATCAGCAGCGCGTACGGTGTGCTGGCGGTGAGCGTGGGCGAGTTTGCGCTTGCGGGAATCCTGTTCTCGCTGAAGCGCGGCTGGCACTTCATCATGTCGGCAAGGCGCGACGGCAAGCATGCGCCGCACGAGGGCGTGGCAGGGGCGTTCGGCAGCACGGTGGGCATCATCTCGCTGGGAATGGTGGGCCGGCGGGTGTGCGGGCTGCTGAAGCAGTTCGACCTGCGGGTGCTGGCGTACGATCCGTTCGCCGATGCTCGCTCGGCCGCGGAGCTTGGCGTGGAGCTGTGCCCGCTGGATGAACTCTTCCGGCGGTCCGACGTGGTGTCGCTGCACACGCCGTGGCTGAAGGAGACCGAGGGAATGATCACGGGCGAGCACCTGAGGATGATGAAGCGGGGGTCGACGTTCATCAACACATCTCGCGGGGCCATCGTGCGGGAGGACGAGATGATCGAGGCGCTGCGTGCGCGGCCGGACGTCTACGCGGTGCTGGACGTGACGCATCCGGAGCCGCCGGTGGCGGGCTCGCCGCTGTGGACGCTGCCGAACGTGGTGCTGACGCCGCACGTCGCGGGCCCCATGGAAGGCGAGTGCCGGCGGATGGGCCAGGCGATGATCAGCGAGCTGAAACGCTTCATCGCCGGCGAGAAGCTGCAATGGGGCATCACGCGCGAAATGAGCGCGAAGCTGGCGTGAGGAGGGGCAGGTCGAGCGACGGCCGCTTGCGGGCATCGCGAGTTGCCTGCCCACTTGTCCGGGTTGTGAAAATCGTTGCCGCGTTTCAGATTCACAGGGGCAGGCAGACTCGCGGCGACCGCTTCGGTCGCAAGAAGACATCGCTCGACCTGCCCCTACCTACACCGTCATGCTCACTCCGCCGTCGGGCCTTTGGTCGGTGGGAGCGGTCTGTTGCTGGAGTTCTCGCCAGCCTTCAAGGAGCTTGTTGAGGATTCGGGAGGCGTCTTCAATCTCGGTGCAGTTCTTGCGCATGTTGGCAACGGAGATTTTCCCGTACAGGAAGATGTAGAGCTTGTGGAGGTTCATCGCCAGTTCGCTGGTTTCGGGATTGGTGGTGCTGAGGAAATGGACGATGATCCGCTTGGCCTTGGTGAGGTTGTTGTGTGCCAGCTCGATCTCGTTGCGGCGGACGTTCTCGCGGGCGAGATTGAGGTATCGGGCGGCTCCTTCGTAGAGCATGATGATGAGCTTGAGCTGCCCTTCTCCCGCCACACTGGCTTCCCTGTACTCAAACACCGGATTGTCCATGGATGAGGTTTCCTTGGGGCCTTGGTGCGCCGTGAACGGCATGTGGTAGGGGCGAACGGTGTGTTCGCCCGTACACAAGATGCCTCCCGTATTCAAAGGAGGGCGAGCAACACAAGGTTCGCCCTACGAGTTGTCATCCAGCCAGCATCATGATGATGTGCTGCCGGTGCTGCTCTGCATATTGGAGAGCTGGAGGCTGAGATAGGAGCTCTGCTGCTGCATCTGTGCTAGCAGTTTCTCCATCGCGGTATACTTCTGGACGAGCCGCTGCCGGCGGACGGCAAGGACGGATTCCATCTCGGTGATGCGCTTCGAGATGGAGTCGATGTGGTCCTGGGTGACCTCCTGCCTGTCGGCGAAGAGCCCGTCGACGGTATTCGTGTATGACTTGAGCAGCTCGGTGAGCTTGGTGCCGACGCCCTTGACGAGAGTGAGGGACGCTTCGGGGCCGTCGCCGAGGTCGCCAGGCTCGAGGGTCACGCGAAGCCGGATGCCGGCGGTGGTGGCGTTGCCGGAGTTGCCGGTGAGGAACTGCCCGCTGCCGGTAGCGGCTTCTCCGTTGATGGTGCCGGCGACGTCTGTACCGGTGGTCGCGGTGCCGCCGGTGAGGCCGAGCACGCCGGCGGCTGTGTTGGCCGGGTCGCCGATCGACACGCTGGAGCTGGCGCCGTACGCGTTGGACCTGATCTCGAAATGTCCGGTGGCGCCTTCGTCGACGAAGCTGACGGTGATGCTCTTGCCGGCGAGGTAGTCGTCGGCGCCGATCTTGCCCTGGATCTCCTGGGCGAGGGCCGCGCCCGACGTGTAGGTGCCGGCGGTCAATTGGAGAATCCGCGACGTGCTGCCGTCGACGGTGACGATCAACTGGTTGTTGGTGGAATCGATCACGAGCGGGGTGTTCGCCGGGTCGGTGATCGACGTGCCGGTGAAGGTGCCGCGCGTTGCCGCCTGGGTTATGTTCACCTGGTAGCCGGTGGTCGTGGGCTGGCTGTCGGCGGTCGAGGTCAGAAACGAGATCCTGCTGTTGGTGCTGGTGCCGGTGGTCTTGAAGATTTTCGCGACGTCGTCGAAGTTGTTGTCCAGGGCGGTCACGAGGGCGGCCTGGTCGAGCGAAAGGCTGCCGCTGTTGGTGCCCGAGAGGCCCAGGGAAAACAGGGAATCATACGTTTCGGTGCCGGCGATGGACTGCAGGAGGTTCTTGCGAAGATCGGACTGCAGCCGCATCATGGAGGTATTGCCGAGCAGGACGCCGGCCTTCCTGGTGGAGGAGTCGTAGCCGCTCTGCGCGGTGATGTAGTCGACGGCGCCGTTGAAATTCGTGACGAGGCTGGCGATGCGACTCTTGATAGCCGCCTTGTCGGGGGCGACGTCGATGGTGACGGTCTTGGTCGAGTCGGCGGATGCGAGCGAGAGGGTGACGCCGGGGATGGCGTCGGCGATGCGGTTGGTGGCGCTGGTAATGGTAATCTGGCCGCTGCCGCTGCCGAACACGACTTCGGCGTCGGCGGCCTGCTGCACGGTGGGCACGAACGCCCGCATGGTGAAATCGTCGGCCTCGCCGAAGTCGGCCGCGGTGAACGTCATCTGTGCGCCGAGGTCGCTGCCGTTGACGTCATCGTAGACGTCGATCGTGGAATCGGTGAGCAGGTGCTCGCTGCCCCAGGTGGTGCCGCCGTCTTCGGAAACCTTGTATTTGGCGACGCCAACTCCGCCGGCGACGGTGAACTGGACGGTGTAGGTTTTGCCGGCGGTGCCGGTGTAGGTGCCGGCGGCCGATGCGGTGCCGGTGTAGTAGTTGCCGGCGTCGGCCACGGGGCTGGTGAGCGAGTTGGCCGAGAACTCGGGCGTGGTGCCGCCCGCGAGATTGTTGGTGATGGCGATGGCATTCGCCACGCCCGTGCTGGTGCTGGACAGGAGCAGGCGATAGGGGTGCGTGGATCCGCCGTCGTTGATGATGCCGGCTCGGACGCTGGTACCGGCGGCGTTGATCGCGTCGCGCACGCCTTCGAGCGTGTTGTTCGACGTATCGATGGTGACGGTGGTGCTGGATGCGTTCACGGTCAGCACGAGGGTGCCTGTGCCGACGGTGGTGGTGTCGGTGTCGGCGAATCCCTGGGACGCGACCTGGTGGCTGCGTGCGAGGGCGTTGACCGTGAGGTCATAGGATGCAACGGGCGCGCGCGAGGCGGCCGATGCAGTGAGAATGCTGGTGTTCGACGACGTTGCGGTGCGGGCGTCGAAGGTTGCGGCGCGGCTGAGAGCTTCGGCGTCGCTCTGCACCGTGAGGAGCTTGGCGGTCATGCTCTGATAGGTGGCCAGCTCGTTGGTGGCCTTGTCCTTCCGGACCTGCATGAGGTCGATCCGGCGACGTTCCCCGGAGACGATGGCATTGATGATGTCGGAGGTGCTGATGCCGGAGATGATGCCGTCGACCGAGGTGAGTCCGGACATGGTACGCTGGCTCCTTTGGAGCTACGGGACAGGCGACAGGGCGACCGGGTTTCTCACGCAAGCGGGGCCGAAAGAGGATTCGGCCCCGCCCGCTGGTTGTCATGGATCGTTCCGCTCAGCTTACCGCAGCAGTGTGAGGACCGACTGCGGCATCTGGGCGGCATTGGCAAGCACGGTCATGCCGGCCTGCACGAGGATCTGGTTCTTGGTGAACTCCGCCATCTCAGCGGCGAAGTCGGTGTCGCGCAGCACGGACTCGGCTGCGGTCATGTTCTCGGACGCGACAGTGAGGTTGTTCAAGTTCGATTGCAGGGTGTTGGCCTGGAACGAACCGAGCTCGCTGCGGATGTTCGCGACCCGGGTGACCGCTTCGTCCACCAGCAGCAGCGTATCCTGGGCGCCTTGCGAGGTGGTCACGTCGATCCTGCTGAGGCTGGTGAAGCCGCTGGTGTTGGTGACGTTGGTGGCCAACTGATCGCTGCCCGCGTCGTCGAGGCCGATGCTGACGGTCTGGTTGTTGTTTGCCCCGATCTGGAAGACGAGGGCATTGTTGACGGCGGTGATGCCTTCGGTGCCGTCGGCGGTGATGTCTTCGCCGACGGAGATGTCGACGGTCTTGCCGTTGGCATCGGTGACGGTGATGGTAATGCCGGCGGCGAATGCGACGGCGGTTCCGCCGGAAAGGCCGATGTTGCCGGTAGCGGCGGCGACGGTGAGGATGGCGGTGCCGGCATTCAAGCCGGTGGCGCCGGGCGTGATCGACACGGCATTGCTGTTTGTGTCGTAGATCGTGCTGGCCGTGGTGCCGTCGCCATTGGTGAAGCTGATGGTATTGGCGCGGCCGTCGAACTCCACGATGGCATTGGTGCCGCTGGCCGAGGTGTTGCCGGAGCCGAAGCCGATGTCGGCTGCGGTCTTGGCCGTGCCGCCGTTGGCGATGGCGACGACGCCGACGGTAACGGCGGCGGTGCCGCCTTCGTCATAGGCCGTGCCGGCAGTGTTGCCGGTCTTGAAGACGATCTCGTTGCCGGCGCCGGCCGACGCCGAGACGAGCTTCTTGCCGGCCACGACGGTCGTCGAGAAGTTCGTGCTGGCATCGATGGCGGTGTTGATGGCGGCAACCCATTCCGCGATGCTGGTGCCGCCGCCTGCCATGGTGATGGTTTCGTTTGTGCCGCTGACGGTGAGAGCCATCGTGTCGGCTGCGGCCAGCGTGATGCCGGAGTTGGTGATGTCCTCCGTGCCGGTCAGCGTGGCGTAGTTGGAGGCCTGCGTCACCTCAACGGTGTGGTCGCCGGCTTTCACGCCGACAAGGCCATAGGAGCTCGGCGAGCCGCTGATGCCGATGGTCGCTGCGTTCTGCACCGTATAACTGGCGGCGGCGAAGCCGCTGATGGTCACCGTGTCGGTGCCGGTGGCCAGGGCGCTGTTGTCGAACGACAGGTCCATGCCGTTGGTGCCGTCGGTGACGGTAATGCTGTTCCTGTTCGAGCCGTCCAGCAGCTTCCTGGAGCCGAACTGGGCGGTGGCTGCGATGCGGTCGATGGATGCGAGAGCGTCATCGATTTCCGCCTGGTTGGCCGCCAGGGAGTCGGCGTCGTTCACCGACGCGTTTGCGGAGTCGAGAGCCAGGCCGCGGACCTTGGTGAGTAGCGAGTTGATCTCGGTGAGTGCTGCTTCGGCGGTCTGGATCATCGACACGCCGCGCTCGGTGTTCTCGATAGCCTGGTTGAGGCCGGCGATCTGTGCCCGCTGCTTTTCCGACGTCACGAGGCCGGCCGGATTGTCGGCAGCACGGTTGATCCGCATACCGGACGACAACCGTTCCAGCGAAACGGTCATGGCGTCGTTGTTTCTGCCCAAGTACCGCTGCGCCGTCAGGGCCGCTATGTTGTTGTTAATCCGAAGACCCATGCGTGCATTCCTCCTTGAAGGGAATTGGCCGGGCCGCGAAACATCCTTGCTCGCGGCCACACCTTGTTGAGAACCTACCTACGAACCTGAATGCGATTGCTGCGGGATAGGCACCAGTGCGGTACAGCGATCCCGCCGGGCGCGGGCGGGGTACCGGCGATTTGCTAACCTCCTTTCGATCATGTGCCTGAGTACCTCTGTTTCGAGGCCGTCTTCGCAACGGGCCATCCAAAGATTCTGCTGCGGTTGTACTGCGATTATCGGCAAATGCGAATTGCGGTGAAGCTCAAAATTCCGTCGAAATGACGTGGAACGGCGCGGAGGAAGAACGGATGAACAGATGAAGGGATGAAGAGATGAAGGGATGAGGGGAAAGAGAAGAGAAGATGAACACCGAACACTGAAGGGAAGAAGAACGCTCGGCGAGCTGTGGAAGAGGACAGGACGGAGAGAGGCTGACAAACCTCTTTCCTATCATCCCATCATCTCATAGTCCGCCGGGAGCCTCTTTCCCATCATCCTGTCCTCCCGTCCTCCCGTCATCATTTCTGCCGCACGAAGATGTCCTTCGCGACGGACTGGTCGATGGCAAGGGTGGTCTCGCCGACCTGGATGACGTAGGACGGCCGGCTCTGGTGCAGGCGGACGTCGACGCCGGGGAGCAGGCCCATGGACGCCAGCCGGTCGAGCCGGTCGTGATGGCGCGTGGAGATGTAGAGCACGCGGGCGTCCTTGCCGCAGGGCAGATCGGTGAGGGGCATGACGAGCGACACGACATCGTGAGCGGCTCGCTTGCAGCAGTCGCCGGGCGGAATCGGCTTGCCGTGCGGGCACGTGGGCGGATGCCCCAGCAGCGTGCAGATGCTGTCGGTCACTTCCTGGCTCACCATGTGCTCGAAGGTGCAGGCTCCCTGTTCCATCATGTCGGAGCCGAGATCGAGCGCGTCGACCAAGAGGCGCTCGGCGAGGCG
>DATKYA010000065.1:0-2124 GCA_035528775.1 Planctomycetota bacterium
TCAGCCGGCCGCCCCGAACCCTGACCAGGCCGTTGCGAAGGCCGAGACCCCCGCACCGTCCCAGCCTGGGAACCCGCCCGCGCCCGGCGAGCAGCCCATCGATGCAACACCACCCGAGCAGCCGAAGGAAGACATCAGCCAAGCCACCGCAAAGCTGAAAGACGACGCCAAAAAGCTGGCCGACGCCCGGAAGTTTGCCGACGCGCTGGTCGTGCTCGACAGCCGCCCGGAGATCCGCGACGCCGCCTGGCAGGCCGACCGCGAAGTGGCCAAGAGCGAAATCCGCAAGCGAGCCGAGGAATTGTTCCGCATGGATCTCGCCCGAGCCGAAGGACTCGTCCGCGCCGGCAAGTACCGCGAGGCCCGCGACGTCTACCGCGAAGTGTCCGCCTACGGCCTGCCCCCGATGATCGAGGAGGCCAACAAGCGGCTCGACGAGATCAGTATCAACCCGGCCCAGGAAGCCGATCCCGCCGCGCCGGCCGTTGCCGCGCCCGCTGAGGATCCTCTGGTCACGAAGTACCTCGGCGATCTGCGCGACAAGCAGGCCGCCCAGCACGTCCGCACCAAGGCCGCCAAGGAGCTCGGCGTGCTCAAGGCATCATCCGCCGTCAACGATCTCATCATTGCGATGGACGACCGCGACTGGTACCTGCGCGTTTGCGCTGCTCGCGCACTGGAGCAGATCGGCGACATCCGGGCCGTCCCCGCGCTCATTCGCAACATCAAGCAGCCCATGATCCCCCTCGTCGAAGCCGCGCGCGAAGCGCTCGTCAAGATCACCGGGAAGGATTTCGGCAAGGACACCGACCGCTGGATGGAATGGTGGAAGACCGAAGGCGGCCGTACACTCCCGCCGGCCGTGGTCGAGAAACTCCTCCAGCCCGGCGACGGCTCCGTCACCATCTCGCAGGAGCCCGCCTCGTTCCAGAGCCAGGTGATCATCTACAAGGAAGCCGAGCGCAGCATTACCATCGCCGTGAAAGGCAACTACGGCCTGAAGCTCGGCCAGAAGCTTGATCTCACATCTGAGGGAAAGAAGCTGTGCCGCATCGAGCTGAGCGTCATCGGATTCGGGAACGCATCCGGCAAGATCATCGACATGCCGCCCGGCACCAACATCAAGGTGGGCGACGTGGTGAACGCGGAGAAGGTGAGTGACGAGGAATCCTCGCCGTAGGCAGCCGTGGGCGGGGATTCAACACAGAATCGGCCGAGCTGACGGATCCGCCGCCTCCGGCGCACGCTACTCCGCCGACGATATCGCGAACTTCTGACGCCATCCCCCGGATTTCCCCCGAGCAGGCCAGGATGACCTGAACAGCGGGTCACGGCATTTCGCACATGCTTTTCCTTGACATCCCGGCGCGCCGGCGCTATGATACACGCGCACGCCTGAGGCAGCAGCCGCCAGGGAACAAGGAGCAGCGCATGAACGCGGTGCGGTTACTCATCATCGTTTGCATCGTGGCGGCACTGCCGCCGGCCCATCGAGCGCAGGCCGGCGAAACACGGGGCACATCCGACGACGCATACCAGCCGCTCCTGATCGGCGCCGAATGGCCCTACACGCCGTCCGACAGCGTCAAGCAACTCTTCTACGAATCGGGCATGAACTTCACCCGCATCACCGGCGGCGGATACTCCTGGGCGATCGCCAGCCACACGCAGGCCGCCGTCGAGCTTGAGGCCCACGGCGTGACGGTGGTGCTGCAGCTCGGCAGCCACTACCCCTCCGCCGACTACTTCAAATTCACCGACAGCTTCTTCGTCGACCACGCAGGCGGCACGGGCGTGGAAGACCGCAACGTGTGGGCGATCACCTATTCGGGCGTGGCGTGGCCGCAGTATTCGTACGCGAGCGAAACCTACCGCCCGCAGATGGCGGGCGATTTCTCGCGATACCTGGCCGCCTTCAAGGACCGCACCAACGTGGCCGGCGTCATCCTGCACAACGAGCCGGGGCTGTTCTGGCTCACCGACCGGCTGTTCGACTACAACCCGAAGATGATCGTGAAGTTCCGCACGTGGCTGCACGAGCGCTACGGGCAGATCGCGACCCTGAATGCGGCGTGGGGCAGCCAGTACGCGTCGTTCGACGCGGTGGAGCCGCCGCACCAGTTG
>DATKYA010000066.1:0-12251 GCA_035528775.1 Planctomycetota bacterium
GCCGCCGGGGCATGACGCGCCGCCGGGGCATGACGCGCCGCCGGATAGTTCGTCCTTCCCCTCTCCGTGCTTGGGGAGGGGGCAGGAAGACGCCCCTCCCTCTTCCCCCTCTCCATCCTTGGGGAGGGGGCAGGGGGTGGGGGGCGAAGGTGCCAACGCGGCATCGTCAAGGCCTGTCATGCTGGACGCAGTGGCGCCGGGCGAGGTAGTGGCGTCGCCGTTCGGCAACCTGTATCTGATCCGCAAGACTGCGACGGCCATGCTTCCGCAGGCGCCGAAGCTGCTTGATGATTACGACAGGATCTTCCGAGGCGGGTCGATGGCGTGGCGAGAGAGCAGCCTCCATCCTGAGCTGCGGCCGCTGCTGGATCTTGATCCCGAGCGGTTGCTGTTTCTCGACATCGAAACGACGGGGCTGTCGGCTCAGCCGCTGTTCCTGATCGGGGTGATGCACTATGCGGAGGGCGATCTGCACGTGCGGCAGATTCTCGCCCGGGATTATTCGGAGGAGCGCGCTACGCTCGCGAGCCTGGCCGATACGATCTCGCACTACGACGCATTGGTCACCTTCAACGGGAAAAGCTTCGACGTGCCGTTCATCCGCGAGCGAAGCATTGCGAACGGGGTGGTGCTGGAGTTCAACGGGGCGCACGTCGACCTGCTGCACGAGGCTCGCAGGCGGTGGCGCGGCCGTCTGCCGAATTGCAGGCTGCAGACGCTCGAGCGCTACCTGCTCAAGCGCGTGCGGTCGGGCGACATCCCCGGCGAGCTGATCCCACAGGCTTATCACAACTTCGTGCTCACCGGCAACGCGTTCCAGATGGCCGATATCCTCCACCACAACGCGCTCGACCTGATCGCGATGAGCGAGCTGCTGGTGATAATGATCAAGGCGAATGATGAGGAATGAAGAAAGAAGATGATCCACAGATTGCGCGGATTTCACAGAGAAGAAGGAATCGGGTGGAATGACCAAGACCAGTGCAGTATTCCTCTCATTCTGACGTTTCCTCTTCATCTGTGCAATCTGTGAAATCCGTGGATATAAGAATTCTCAATTGCATTTCCGGTTCGCGCGAAGCTCGCGGCATCGCCGTGATCATCGACGTGTTTCGCGCAAGCTCGACGATCTTGGCGGCGTTCGGGGCGGGGGCGGAGCGGGTGATCCCGGTGGGCGAGCTGGACGAGGCGTACGAGCTGAGGCGGCGGAATCCGGAATTCCTGCTGTTCGGCGAGCGGGGCTGCCTGCCGCCCAGCGGGTTCGATGGCGGCAACTCGCCGGCCGCGATGGCGAAGCTGGACCTGCACGGCAAGACGGTCATCCTCACCACGTCGGCGGGCACGCAAGGGATCGTGAACGCGGTCGACGCGGACGAGACCGTCATCGGCTGTTTTCTGAACGCGCAGGCGGCGGCGGATCACGTATTGAAGGCGGGGCCGCGCGAGGCGAGCCTCGTGGCGATGGGAGTGGCCGGGGTCAGCCCTGCCGTCGAAGACGAGCTGTGCGCTCGGTACATCCGCGCACTGTGCACCGGCGAGCAGGTCGACCTTGATGAGATTCGCGCAAGGATCATGAAGGATCCGGAGGCGTTGAAGTTCCTCGACCCGTCGGACCCGGTCTACAGCCCGGACGACGTGGAGTTCTGCCTGCGGATGAACGCGTATTCGATTGTGCCGGTCTTTGATGGGCATTCATTGATGATGAGAAAGATATGCGAGCAATGATCCACAGATTGCACAGATTTCACAGATGAAGGAGAGGGAAGATGGCAGACGGCGCATGGCATTGCCCCGCACTCGCCCTCCTCTTCATCATCATCTGTGCAATCTGTGGATTCCATCCTTTCTCCGAGCTTTCTGATGACAATCGGCCAGCATCTGCAACACATCGTAAGCAACATCCACTACCGGGACCAGGTGGCGCGGGTCGAGCGGCTGGAGCCGCGCGAGGCGCGGTACGCCGAGATACCCGGCGGGCTGGCTCGCGAGATGGCCGAGGCACTTGCGAAGAAGGGAATCACGCAGTTCTACACGCACCAGGCGGAGGCGATCGGGCACGTCCGCGCCGGCCGCAACGTGGTGATCGTGACGTCCACGGCCAGCGGCAAGACGCTGTGCTACACGATCCCGATGGTGGAGCACTACCTGGCGAATCCGTCGAGCCGCGCGCTGCTGATCTACCCGACGAAGGCGCTGGCGCAGGACCAGCTTCGCGGGCTGAACGAGCTGAAGGGCTTGAATCCGGCGCTGCGATACGAGGCGGGCACGTATGACGGCGATACGCCGGGCGCCCGCCGCCGCACGCTGCGCGATTCCGGATCGTTCATCCTCACCAATCCCGACATGCTGCACCAGGGGATTCTGCCCAACCACGCGAAGTGGGCCACGTTCTTCTCGCGGCTGCGGCTGGTGGTGGTCGACGAGCTGCACACGTATCGCGGAATCTTCGGGTCGAACGTGGCGAACGTGCTGCGGCGCCTGCGGCGTATCTGCGAGCACTACGGCTCCAAGCCGGTGTTCGTGTGCTGCTCGGCCACGATCGCCAATCCGAAGGAGCACGCCGAACGGATGCTGGGGCTTCCGGCGGAGCTGGTGAACAACGACGGCTCGCCGCGCGGCCCGAAGGACTTCGCCCTGTGGAATCCGCCGTTCATCGACGACGCGAAGATCGAGCGGCGCGGGTCGGTGAGCGAGGCGAAGCAGTTGATGGTGGAGCTGGTGAAGAACCGCGTGCAGACGATCGCGTTCCTGCGGACGCGGCTGTCGGCGGAGATCATGTTTCGCTACGCGCAGGAGGAGCTGCAGCGGTTCGGATCGAAGCTCGCGAAATCGGTGCACGCGTATCGGGGCGGGTACCTGCCGGAGGAGCGCCGCGAGATCGAGCAGCGGCTGGCGTCGGGCGACCTGCTGGGTGTGGCCAGCACCAACGCCCTTGAGCTTGGCATCGACATCGGCGGGCTGGACGCCTGCCTGATCGTGGGCTATCCCGGCACGATCGCCAGCCTGTGGCAGCAGGCGGGCCGGGCCGGCCGCGGGATGAACGAATCCGTCGCCATCCTCGTGGCGCAGAACAATCCCATCGACCAGTACCTGGTGAGCAACCCGGATTACATTTTCGGGCAGCCGCACGAGAACGCGGTGATCGACCCCGATAACCCGCACATCTCGATCGGGCATATCCGTGCGGCGCTGTACGAGCTGCCGTTGACGGACGCGGAGATGGGAACGTTCGGCGAGTACACGCCGGCGCTGCTGGACATTCTGCGTGACCAGCGGCTGGCGAGGAAAACGCGATCCGGCTGGTCGTACCAGCACGTGCCGCCGAACACCGGGAAGCGCCTCACCGACTTCCCCGCCGGCGACGTCCAGCTCCGCAACATGGGCAACGTGATCTATGAAATCCAGGACGCCACCGCGAAGGGCCGCGTGATCGGATACGTTGACGAGATGACGGCGTTCATGCAGGTGCATCCGCACGCGATCTATCTGCACGAGGCCGAAACGTATTTCGTGCGTGAGCTCGATCTCGAGAAGAAGATCGCGTTCGTCGAGAAGCGCGACATCGACTACTACACGCAGGCGGTAGCGGAGGAGAAGATCAAGATCGAGGAGACGGACAACCAGCAGGCGTGGCGGCGGGCGCAGATCTTCTCGGGCGACGTGACGCTGACGACCCTGGTGATCATGTTCAAGAAGATCAAGTTCCACTCGCGCGACAGCATCGGCTACGAAGGGCTGACGCTGCCGGAACGCAAGATGGAGACGGTGGGGATGTGGCTGGTGCCGCCGGATTCCGCTCGAGCGGCGTGCGAGCAGCACAGCCGGCAGATCGTCGATGCGCTCGTGGGGCTGTCGAACGTGGTGGTGGCGGTGCTGCCGCTGCACGTGATGTGCGACTCGATGGACGTCGGCTCGGTGGTTGACGCGAGCTGCCTGGGTACGGAGGCATTGTTCGTGTACGACAGGTTCGAGGGCGGGATCGGGTTTGCGGAGAAAGCGTACAAGCTCGTGGAGCCGATCATGCAGTGCGCGCTGAAGCTGGTGCAGAACTGCGGCTGCAGGACGGGGTGCCCGTCGTGCGTGGGGTCGTCGACGCCGGCATTCGCGGCGCGGCCGATCGATTCAGGCACGCGAGGGCGCATCGCCGACAAGGAGGCGACGCTGATCCTGCTGCACGATCTGCTGGAGCTTGAGCCGTACGTTCCGAAGTATCCGCCGCCGGCGCCGGACGTGCCTGCCGCGCCTGGCCAGAGGCCCCAAGCGAAGACGGAAATGAAGCCGCTGCCGCCGGGGTTGGAGAGGAAGATCAGGAAGCGGCTGCAGTGATTGGAGTGTGTCTTCACCACGCAGAGAAGAATGTGGGCGTGCTGTAATCCTGTTTCGGATTCCACTTGATTCCGGCGCTCATAGCAGACACGAAGAGCACGAAGGGATCCGCAAGTTGAAACCTGCACGTGTTTGACCAAATCATAGCACTCGACATCCAGACGACCGGCCCTGACCCCCGCCGGGACGAGATCATGGAGATTGCCGCGGTGGAGATCGTCGACGGGAAGATCGGGAGAAGCTTCGCCTCGGTGGTGGAGCCGGCGGGTGCGATTCCCCTGCAGGTGCTGAAGACGTGCGGGATCGCGAAGGATGAGTTCCGCAAGGCACCGCCGCTTGAGGACGTGCTGGATGAGCTGGATAAGTTCATCGCGGGCCGGCCATGCATCATGCATGATCTCAAGTCCAGGCAGCGCTTCATGGAAGCCGGCAGTCCGATAAGCAAGGCTCGGTCGGGCTCATCGTTCATTGTTCATTGCGCATCGCTGATCGATACGCTGGAGCTGTGCCACGTGCTGCTGCCGATGGAGGAATGCGACGAGCTGGAGCACCTGGCGCGCAAGTACAACTTCGAGTTTGCCGAGCCTGTGCGGGCCCCGGCGGGCGCGACGCTGACGGCGAAGCTGTGGCAGGCGTTGCTGGCGGAGCTTGACGAGCTGCCATTCCCGGTGCTGAACGCGGTCCTCGGGCTGGTGCAGCCGGTGGAGTGGGAGCTGAAGGGGCTGTTTGCGGAGGTCCACGCCCGCAAGTTCGCGAAGTCGTTCGGGAAGACGGATGAACCGATCTCGTCGTGCATCGCGGACGTGTCGGCGGTGATAGTGGAGGCGGGCGAGAAGAAGGCGAAGCGGCAGAAGGATATGCAAGACGCGTCCGACATGCCGCCGCCGGTGCCGCTGAACCCGACCGAGATCATGCGGATGTTCGGGCCGGAGGGGGTCTTCGCGAAGCACCTGAAGAATTTCGAGCCGCGCCGCGAGCAGGCCCGGATGGCGAAGGCCGTGGCCTACTGCCTGAACAACGCCAAGCACCTGATGGTGGAGGCGGGCACGGGCACGGGCAAATCGCTGGCGTACCTGGTGCCGGCAGTCTACTGGGCGACGACGAACAAGACGCCGGTGGTGATCTCGACGTGCACGCGCAACCTGCAGGCTCAGCTCTTCTTCAAGGACATCCCGATGCTGAAGGAGATGCTGGAGCGCGGCTTCCGCTCGGCGCTGATCAAGGGGCGGGCGAACTACCTCTGCACGCGCAAGCTGCTCTACCTGCTGTCGGAGGCGGAACGCGAAATCGGCGACGCCGACCGGATCGCACTGCTGCCGATCATCACGTGGGCGGCGATGACGCAGACCGGCGACATCTCGGAGAACACCGGCTTCCAGGTTTCGCGGTCGATCGAGCTGTGGGACCGGCTGTATGCGAAGGGCGACGAATGCCGCGGGCGGGCGTGCAGCCTGTGGAAGCGCTGCTTCCTGCTGAAGGCGCGGGCACTAGCACAGCTCGCCGACATCGTGGTGGCAAACCACGCGGTGGTCTTCGCGGAGCTGGGGATCGGCTCGTCGACCGTGCTGCCGGAGCACAAGCACCTGATCTTCGACGAGGCCCACGACGTGGAGAGCGTGGCGACGGAGAACCTGGGCTGCGAGATCGACCGCTGGCTCGTGCTGCGGGCGCTCAACCGGCTGTATCGGGTGCGCGAGCGGGACAAGTCCGGCCGCGGTCTGCTCACCAATATCCTGTATCAGCTCCGCCGCGGCCGCGAGGCGAAGCCGACCGACACCGAGCTGAGCATCGAACGCAAGCTGAACTCGGCCTTCGAGAAGATCACGGATCTCGGGGCGGTGCTGGAGTCGTTTCTGGAGTCGCTCGGCGGGCTGTTTGAGCAGGGCCGGGGCGGCGGCCGGCGGGCCGGGCAGGGCGGCGGAGAGTCGCGCGGCGAGACGCGCCTGCGGTACTCCGGCAAGGATCGCCCGGCCGACAAGTGGCAGCCGATCTTCCGCCAGAAGGAGCTGTTCGTCAAGGCGCTCACCGACCTCATCCAGGAGCTCGATTCGGCGATCGAGGACGTGAATGAGCTCCAGCGGCAGTTCCTGTATCAGCAGGACCTGATCTTCGAGCTGGAATCGCAGCTCAACGTGCTGCGCGAGATCGTGAACGACACCGAATTCCTGATGAAGGGCGACGACGCGGGCTATGTGTATTGGGTGGAATGCGAGGACACGTGGCAGGGCAGTTTTCGGGTGGCCGCCGCTCCCATCGAGGTTGGCAAGCTGCTGAAGGACCTGCTCTACGAGAAGAAGGACACGATCGTGTTCTCCTCGGCTACGCTGACGGTGGGCGAGAAGTTCGATTTCTTCCGTTCGCGGCTCGGGCTTGACCTGCTGGAGCAGGGGCGGGCGCTGGAACTGAGCCTGGGCACGTCGTTCGACTTCGAGCGGCAGGTGCTGTTTTGCGTGCCGAATTTCCTGCCCGAGCCGGTCTACGGCAGCAACGATTTCACCGAGGCAGTGGCGAAGTTCATCGCCGATCTTCACCGCGCCAGCCGCGGACGAGGCTTGATTCTTTTCACGTCTTTCGATATGCTGAACAAGACGTATCCGATCGTGAAGGACGACCTCGAGCAGGCGGGGATCCCGGTGCTCGGACAGGGCGTGGACGGCACGCCGGACCAGATCCTGCGGGCGTTTCGGCGTGTGTACGGCTCGGTGCTGCTGGGCACGCAGAGCTTCTGGGAGGGGGTGGACGTGCCCGGCGAGGCCCTGAGCTGCCTGACGGTGGCGAAGCTGCCGTTCGCCGTGTTCACCGATCCGATCATCAAGGCGCGGTGCGAATCGGTGGAGGCAAAGGGGCAGAGCTCGTTCGTCGAGTTTTCCGTGCCGATGGCCGTCATCAGGTTCAAGCAGGGGTTCGGCCGGCTGATCCGGTCCAAGATCGACCGCGGCGTGGTGGTCGTGCTCGACAAGCGCCTGATCACGCAGCGCTACGGGCGGTACTTCCTCGGCTCGGTACCGGTGACGCATCGCGTATACTCGGACCGGCAGAAGCTGCTGACGGACGTGGCGGGGTTTCTGGGGTAGAAGCTGGAAGTCAGGAGTCGGGAGCCAGGAGCCAGGAGAGGGAAACGCTTAGCGTTCAACAGGCAACGATCAACGTTCAACGAAGAGGGCGATCGGCGTCAGTACAGCGGGAAAGCCATGGACTTGGTGTTGAACGTTGGCAGTTGAACGTTGAGTGTTGAGTGTTGATTTGCAGATCAGTTGGTTAGCTGCGTCAGGCTACATGATGAATATGAACGAAGACCGCATCAATCGTGCCCGCGAGGTACTGCAGATCGAGGCCGATTCCATCCTTGCGCTGCGGGATCGGATCGGCGCCGAATTTGCCAGGCTAGTCGAGATGATCCTGGCCCTGAAGGGCAAGGTGGTGGTCACGGGGGTGGGGAAGTCGGGGATCGTGGGGCAGAAGATTGCGGCAACGATGTGCAGCACTGGAACGCCGGCGGTGTATCTGGATTCGACGGCGGCGCTGCACGGCGACCTGGGGGTGGTGTCGAAGGATGACCTCCTGATTGCTATCTCGAACAGCGGCGAGGCCACCGAACTGCTGAATGTGGTGTTCGCGGCGAAGACCATCGGCGCGCGGATCGTGGCGATGACGGGCAACCGGCAGTCGACGCTGGCGCAGGAAAGCGATCTGGTGGTGGACGTGGGCGTGGCGCGGGAGGCGTGCCCGCTCGGCCTCGCCCCGACCGCCAGCACGACGGCCTCGCTGGCCATGGGCGACGCCCTCGCGATGGTGCTGATGGAGGCGATCGGCTTCACCAGCAGGCACTACGCGTGCTTCCATCCCGGGGGCAGCCTGGGCCAGCGGCTGAAGCTGAAGGTTCACGACGTGATGCGGACCGGCGCCGAGCTGCCGGTGGTGGGCGAATCCGATTCGTTCGCCACGGCGCTCGAGGTCATGGCGTCGAAGGCGAACCTGGGCGTGGTGCTGGTGACCGACGGCAGCGGCCGTCTGGCCGGCATCATCACGGACGGCGACGTGCGCCGCATGGTGACGCAGGGCGTTGAATTCGCGGGTAAAGCAGCGCGCGACCTGATGAAACGCAATCCGATGACGATCGACGCCGACGTGACGGCATCGGAGGCCGTTCGCATAATGGAGAAAGGCACGGGCCGCGGCTCCATCACGTCGCTCGCCATCGTTGACGGCCAGTGCAGGCCGGTCGGGCTGGTTCATTTGCACGATATCCTGGGACGCGGAAAATTCATGATTTAGGGGCTTGGGGCCTGGGGCTTGGGGCAAGCCGATGGACGTAATGGACGTAATGGACAAAGCCCATTGCCCAAAGCCTATAGCCCAACGCCCAACGCCTTTCTTCGGAGAGATCATGGCAGAGAAACTGACTCCTCGTGGCGAAGACTTCTCGAAATGGTACAATGAGATCGTTCAGCGGGCGGAGCTGGCGGACTACTCGCCGGTGCGTGGCTCGATGGTGATCCGGCCCTACGGCTATTCGCTGTGGGAGGCGGTGCATGATGGGCTGGACCGCCGCTTCAAGGCGACAGGCCACCAGAACGCGTATTTCCCGTTGTTCATCCCGATGTCGTTCCTGCAGAAGGAGAAGGAGCACGTCGAGGGGTTCTCGCCGGAGCTGGCGGTGGTGACGATTGCCGGGGGCGAGCAGCTCGAGGAGCCGCTGGTGGTGCGGCCGACGTCGGAGACGATCATCGGCTACATGTACGCTCAGTGGATCAAGAGCTATCGCGACCTCCCGGTGCTGATCAACTGCTGGAACAACGTGGTGCGGTGGGAGCTTCGCACGAGGCTGTTCCTGCGGACAGCGGAATTCCTGTGGCAGGAGGGCCATACGGCCCACGCGACCGAGGAGGAAGCGGATGCGGAGACGCTGCGCATGCTGGACGTCTACACCGACTTTGCGCAAAACGACGCGGCGATCCCGGTGATCCCGGGGCGGAAGTCGGAGACCGAGAAGTTCGCGGGGGCCGTGCGGTCGTACACGATCGAGGCGATGATGGGCGACAAGAAGGCGCTGCAGTCGGGCACGTCGCACTTCCTCGGGCAGAACTTCGCGAAGGCATTCGAGATCAAGTTCCTCGACAAGAATAACGAGCTGCAGTACGCGTGGACGACCTCGTGGGGGATGTCGACCCGCATCATCGGCGGGATCATCATGGTGCACGGTGACGACCAGGGCCTGCGGCTGCCGCCGAAGATGGCTCCGATCCAGGTGGTGATCGTGCCCATCTTCAAGAGCGACGCCGAGAAGGCGCGGGTGATGTTGGTGGTCGAGCAGATGCGGGAGCTGCTCGCGGACACGGTTCGCGTGAAGGTGGACGAGCGGGAGGAGACGCCGGGATTCAAGTTCAACGACTGGGAGATGCGGGGCGTGCCGCTGCGGATGGAAGTGGGGCCGAAGGACGTGGACAAGGGCAGCGTGGTGCTGGCGCGACGCGACATCCCCGGCCGCGAGGGCAAGGCGTTTGTGCCGCAGGCCGGGATCGCCGAGGCGGTGCGCGACCTGCTCGCGAAGATACAGTCGAATATGCTGAGACAGGCGACCGAATTCCGCGACGCAAACCTCCGCGATCCGAAGACCTACGACGAGTTCAAGGCCGCCGTGGACGACGGTTTCGCGCGGGCATGGTGGTGCAGCGAGAAGCAGTGCGAGGCCGAGATCAAGGACGACACGAAGGCGACTACACGGTGCATCCCGCTGGAGCAGCCGGGCGGATCGGGCACGTGCATCCATTGCGGAAAGCCGGCGAGCGAGATCGCGATATTCGCGAAGGCTTACTAGATTAGTTGGTTGGCAGTTCGGGAGGGTGGATCACCACGAAGACACAAAGGGCACGAAGAAGCGCAAAGAAGAGGAAGAAGAAGAGGAACAGGAGGGAAGGGAGACGAGCAAAATGGATGCGGGCGGGTACTTGCTGATCATCCGGTTGCAGAGGCGTGTCACGGTGCGGGTGGGGAGGCTGGGCGAGATGGATTTTCACCGCGGGTGGTACGTGTATGCCGGGAGTGCGATGCGGGGCCTGCGGGCGCGGGTGGAACGGCACGCGCGGCGTGAGAAGCGCATTCACTGGCATATCGATTATCTGCTGGCGTGCCCGGCGGCACAACTTGTGGAATGCCTGATTTTTCCTTCCGCTAATAGAGTGGAATGCCGGCTGAATCGCCAGGTGCTGGGGCTTGACGGAGCGGGGGCGGGCCCGCGCGGGTTCGGTTCGACCGATTGCATGGAAGGCTGCCCGGCTCACCTTGTGTATTTCCGGCAGAAGCCCGACCTCGACCACATGTGGGAATTTGCCCCGCGGTTGAAGGAGCAATGATGCCCGAACGCGTGATCGACCTGCGAAGCGATACGGTGACGAAGCCCTCGCCCGGCATGCGGCAGGCAATGGCCGCGGCGGACGTGGGCGACGACGTCTACGGCGAGGACCCGACGGTCAACGAGCTGCAGGCCCGCTGCGCGAAGCTGTTCGGCAAGGAGGCCGCGCTGTTCGTGGCGTCGGGCACGATGGCGAACCAGGTGTGCATCCGCACGCACACGCGGCCGGGCGACGAGGTGATCGTCGAGGAGCGTGCGCACGTGTACAACTGCGAGTGCGGGGACATCGCGGCGATGTCGGGCGCGCAGGCTCGCACGATCCGGGGGCGGCGCGGGTCGTTCACCGGCAAGGACGTGGAGTGCCTGATCCGCGGCGAGAACATCCACTTCCCGCGCACGAGTTTGGTGTGTGTGGAGAACACGCACAACTTCGCGGGCGGGGCGGTCTTCCCGCTGGACAACATCATCGATATCAGCCGCGTGGCCCGGGAGCACGGGCTGAAGATGCACCTGGACGGCGCCCGCCTCGCCAATGCGTGCGTGGCAACGGGCATCGACCCGGACGAATACGCCCGGTACTTCGATTCGGTGACGATGTGTTTCTCGAAGGGGCTGGGAGCGCCCGTAGGCTCGATCATCGCGGGGAGCGGCGAGTTCATCGCGCGGGCGCGCAGGACCAGGAAGATGTTTGGCGGCGGCATGCGGCAGGCGGGCATTCTCGCGGCCGCGGCGCTGTACGCGCTCGACAACAACTTCGACCGGCTGGAGGAGGACCACGAGAACGCCCGGCTCATCGCGGACGCGCTCGCGGGAATCCCGCACGTGGAGATGGATACGAAAGGGGTGGAAACGAACATCGTGGTGTTCCGGGTCGACTCGGCGGTCAGCGTGGATGCGTTGCTGGCGCGGCTGAAGGCGCGCGGCGTGCTGCTCAGCAGAATCGGGCCCAACACGCTGCGGGTGGTCACGCATCTCGATGTGTTGCTGCACGACGCCGAGCGTGCGGCCGACATCATCTGCGAAAGTTTTGCGGCATCTGTTCCATAGCGGAGCTTCACTTATGATCAAGGACAAGATCGTTCTGCTCGAGGGCGACATCACAGAAGAAGGCACAACTGCCATCGTGAACGCGGCGAATACCGACCTGGTGCTGGGCGCGGGCGTGGCGGGGGCGATCCGCCGCAAGGCCGGGCCGGGCCTGCAGGCCGAGTGCGAGAAGCAGGCGCCCATCCCGTTGGGCGGGGCCGTGATCACCAAGGCCGGCGGGCGGCTCAGGTGCAAGTATATCATCCACGCGGCCGGCATGCGGCTGGGCGGGAAGGTTACGCAGGAATCGCTGCGGAACGCCACCCTCAACTCGCTGAAACGCGCCGAAGAACGCAAGATGAAGTCGATCTCATTCCCCGCCATCGGCACCGGAATCGGCGGGCTGAACCTCGACGCCTGTGCGAAGGACATGCTCCACGTCGTCTTCCGCTATCTGAAAGAGCAGGAGCTGACCACGAGCATCGAAGAAGTGCGATTCGTGCTGTACGACAAGGATTCCTTCGCGGCGTTCAAGAAGGAATACGAC
>DATKYA010000067.1:0-2939 GCA_035528775.1 Planctomycetota bacterium
GCCTCGGGAAACAGCAGCCGCGACAGCACGAGGTTGCTCCCGAGGCGAAACGCCTGGCTGAACCCGTAGCCCCCGACGGTCCACAGCGACCCGCGGATCATCTTGCGGCGCAGCACGGTGGGCCCTTGCCGGTTTTCCGGCCCCGCCGCAACCGCAGCGTGTTCGGCATCCGTGCTCTGCGATGGTCCCTTCACTGCGAATCGCTCCGTACAGGAACATTTCCTGTGTGCTCGTCCAGCCAGTCTGCGAGAATGGCGGAAAGCTCATCGCACTGCTGCTGCGTCGAGAAATTGTGGTCCGCTCCCTGCACCACGCGCACGACTAGGCGCCCGGCCGCCTGCTTGCCGTCCATGAGGAGCGGCGCGCTCTGCTGGAAATAGCTGGCGTTGTCCGTATCGGCAAACACGCACAGCACCGGCATCCGCCGCACGCAGTCACGGAGCGAAGCAACCAGCTCCAGGTTTGCCCGCGTTCCAAGGCTGGCGAGGAGGGCACGGTCGCTGCCGCGTCGAACGCCCCGGTGCAGCAACAGTCCCAGCAGTTTGCCCGCGCGCCGAACCTGCAGCCGGAAATCCACCCCCAGCGTGATAACCTTCCGCCACGATTTGCACGACAGCAGCATCCGGCGGTACACCCACAGGGGAGGAGCGTCAGCCGCGCCCGGAGCGGCGTAGTAGAGCAGGGACATCTCGATGGGAGCGATCGCCTTCACGCGGGCGTCCGCCCGGGCCGTGAGAGCAGCGGTGACAGCCCCGCCGCACACGCCGGCAATGATGGCCGATTCAACCCCAAGCTCCCGCGCGAGAAAATCGAGGGCCGCGATCGTATCCTGCACGTGCATACCCTTCTCGATTGCCTGGAACAGGTCGGCCCCGGTGTCGAACTCCAAATCGCCTTCGCTGTCGCCAAGGCCATGCCCGTCGAACCGCAGGACCGTCCAGCCGCGGCGGGCCAGTGCCCGCGCCATCTTCACGCAGAGGCGGTTGAAGCCGGTGCGGCTGATCCCGTGCGGCGGGATCACGATCGCCGGCCTGCCCGGCTGCGGGTTTTCGGGCAGGTGGAGAATGCCGCTGATGCGCAAGCCGCCGGACTGGAACCACACCGGCCGCTCCCCGGATCCGTCTCGGCCGCTTCCCGGCACCGCGTGGTCTGATTCCCGGCTCGTGGAATACGACGGCATCGCCGGGATTGCCGCCGATTGCTGCCTCACCCACGACAGCGTTCGGTCGAACAGCTCGGCCGGCTTCACCCGAGCTGCGTATTGCCTGCTGACCTGCCCGCTCCACAGCGGCGGCGTATCCACCGTGTCCAGCACGATCCGCCCGGCGCCGGCGAGGTGGAGGTCCATAAGTTCCGGGCGTGGCGGCGGCTGCCGCAGGCCGTTGCTGATCCCGACGATGAGCGCGTGGCTGGCGCCCGGGAGGCCGTCCGACAGCAGGCTGATCGATTCCAGTGCGCGGCGCGCTTCCGGCCTGATGGCACGCCCCTGCACGAACGGGTCCCGCGGGTCGGCTGCACCGTTGACCACTCCGGAGCGTGCCGTCGGCGGCCTGACAGTTGCCACCAGCCGCGACGCCATAATGCCGCGGATCAGCTCTTCCATGTACGCCTTGCCGCTGATGACAGGCTCCCACAGGACCAGCAGTGGATCCCGGCCGGACTTCCGCGCCGCCAGCGCCGCGATCGTCGCCCCCAGCCGCAGCCCGCACAGCCCGCCGAAGGCCATGCCCGACTGCCGCTCCAACTCGGCCATCGCATCCAGCGTATCCTGCACGTAATCGTCTGCCGTGAAATCTTCGAACGAGCCGGCGCTGTCGCCGCATCCGCGGTAGTCGAACCGCAGCACCCAGTGGCCATGGTCGCACAGGACGCGCGCCCACTGGAGCAGTGTTCGCTGGGCGAATCCGGCCTCCTCGCCGAACGGCTCGCACAGCACCCAGGCCGGCCCGCACGGGTTGGGTGCGGGCGGGGGCCTGTGCAGAACGCCGTAGATCCCGGCGCCGCTGCTCCCGAAGAAGAAAGCTTCCTCTCGCGCGTCAGCCACTCGATTGCTCCTCCGCAAACTTCAGTCCCAGGCGCCTGGCCGCCTGTGCGGCCACCTCCGAACTTCCGAGATCGCCCAGTTTCGCGATGCCCTCCTCCCGCGTCATCATCCCGCCCCGCACGAGGTCCGCGATCTCCGACGCGTACGGATGGAAGCCGTAGTCCTTCATGTGCAGGCGGATCGCGAGCGAGTTCAGCAGGCAGTTGGTCGAGTTGCCGTCCGTGTCCGTGGGCGGCTGCCAGCCCATCTGTCGTATCTGCTCCATGAACTGGTGCTCGCTGTAGTCGTGGAATGCCAGCGGGTTCGCGCTGTAGGGCAACAGGTCGCTGGCGAGATGGGCGTCGGTGAGCAGATACGGGGCAAGGGCATCGCCGGCGGCCGCGATCAGCGGCGCCATCCGCGCTCCCTCCATCTGCCGGATCATCGAGGCGTTCAGACGGAAGAACGACGCACTGGCAGGCGCCTGACCCGGCGACCAGCCGTAGGCCACGATCGGCACCCGTTGCTCGATTGCGATCCGCAGCGTCACCGCCTTCACCATCCCCATGCACACGTTGCACATGCTGCTGGCCCGCTCGAGCGCCTTGATCGGAAACGGGTTGTTCGTCGCCGCGTGCACAAACAGCTTCCTCAGCAGCCCGAACGACGGCTTCACCAGCAGGTGGTCGGCGTCGACCTGCTCCACCACGCGGCGGATGTTGGTGAATGCGGCCGGGCTGACGAACCCGTTGTCGAGCGTCACCGCCAGCACGCGCAGCCCGTAGTGCTGCCGTAGCAGTCCCATAGTGTAGGTGCTGTCCTTCCCGCCGCTGTACGCCAGCAGGCAGTGGTAGCCGCTGGTGCCGCGAATGCGCTCGGCGAGCGACTCGAACTTCTGCCTCACGTGGGCGCGTTT
>DATKYA010000068.1:0-4243 GCA_035528775.1 Planctomycetota bacterium
CCTTCGCCGCGTCCTGCCGCTCCTCCACGGTTACCGGGTGCAGGCCTTGGCCGGCGAGCTGGTTGAGCGCCGCCGAACGCCCGTCGGCCGTGACCGTGCCGGTGGTTTCCTTGCCGGCTGTGTCCAACGCGGTGTAGGTGAAGACGGGCATCACTCGCCTCCCCGGGTGTCGGACGGTCCGGCGGATTTCGCATCGGCCGGCTGAATGAAGCCATTGCCGTTGAATCGTTCATCCTTGGTGACGCGCAGCACTTCCTCGATGGTGGTGCGGCCTTCGAGCATGAGGCGCCAGCCGTCTTCGCGGAGATTCCGCATGCCGTGCGCTTGGGCAGCCTTGCGGATGACGCCGGCGGATGTATTCTGAAGGATCAGGGTGCGCACGTCGTCGGTGATCGGCATGAACTCGAAGATGCCGGCCCGGCCGTGGTAGCCCGTACTCTGGCACAGGCGGCAGCCGCGGCCGCGGTAGAGCGACTCGAGGCCGTCCAGCCCGTACTGCGCGCGTGCCCGCTGGACGTCGGCCTGCGGCAGGTTTTCGCGGCAGCCCTGGCAGATGAGGCGCACGAGCCGCTGCGCGAGCACCGCCTCCAGCGACGACGCCACGAGGTACGGCTCGATGCCCATGTCGACCAGGCGAGTGAGTGCGCCCGGGGCATCGTTGGTGTGCAGCGTGGAGAACACGAGGTGGCCGGTGAGGGACGCCTGCACGGCGATGTCGGCAGTCTCGCGGTCGCGAATCTCGCCGACGAGGACGACGTCGGGGTCGTGCCGCAGGATCGAGCGCAGCCCCCGGGCGAACGTAAGGCCCGCCTTCGTGGATATCTGAATCTGGTTGATCCCGCGCAACTGGTATTCCACGGGGTCCTCGATGGTGACGATCTTGCGCTGCACGTCGTTGATGCGCGAGAGCGCGGCGTAGAGGGTGGTGGTCTTGCCGCTCCCGGTTGGCCCGGTGACCAGCACGATGCCGTGGGGCATACCGAGGATCCGCTCGAACGAGGCGCAGTCGCCCTCGGACATGCCGAGATGCTCGAGGCCGAGAATCGCGGCGCTGCGGTCGAGCAGCCTGAGCACGACAGCCTCACCGTGGAGCATGGGGATCACGGAAACGCGGACGTCGATCTCGCGGCCGGTGATCCGCAGCTTGACGCGGCCGTCCTGGGGAAGGCGTTTCTCCGCGATGTCGAGGTGGCTGAGGATTTTCAGCCGGGAGATGATAGCGGCCTGGAAACGGCGGACGTCGGCGGGGATGGCGGCCTCCTGCAGTACGCCATCGACCCGGTAGCGAACGCGCAGCTCGTTCTCGAACGGCTCGAAGTGCACGTCGGTCGCTCGCAGGTTGATCGCCTCCATCAGGACTTCATTGACGAACTTGATGATGGATGCGTCTTCGGCGGCCTGAGTGAGGTCAACGTCGTCGTCGTCGGGGGTGCGGTCGAGCACCTGCACGGCTTCGCCGGCGTCGGAGACGAGTGACTGCATGGTGTCGGCTCCCACGCCGAGGTGCTGCTTGAGGCAGCGCTCGATCTCGGCGGCCGACGCGAGCGCGGGGCGGCAATCGAGCCCGCAGGCGAGGCGGAGCTCGTCCAGGCCGGTGGTATCGAACAGCCTGCTCGTGGCCACGAGCACCGAGCCGTCGCCGTCGCCGTGAAGCGGCAGGAGGCGGTGTTCGAGCAGGATGTGTGCTGGAAATTGGGTCAGAAATTCGCGCGTGGGGCACTGGCTGTCGAGGTCGACACACGGCACGTGGAACTCGGCAGCCAGGAAGCGGAGGAGGCCATCGTCCGCGGGGCCGCCCAGCGAGAGGAGGGCGTCGTCGAGTGAGACGCCCTCGGCGTGGAGGGCGCGAACACGTTCGCCGTGTTCCGGCTCAAGCACGCCATTCTCGACCATTCTTGTGATGATATCGGGCATCGCGCGGCCGCCTTGCATGGCACGGTGTCGAAACGATTGCCGACGGCCGCGGTCAGGTGAGGCCGGCGGCGACGCGCTGATCGCGTGGGTGGTCAGGCCGCCATTCGGCGCGGTTGGCGCGGAGGCGCGGAGAGAACGGCCGGGAGGCGAGGATTACGGTTCGCCTCCCGGAGAGGATTGCGGTTCGCCTCCCGGACGGGTATGGCGGAGGGCGAACATAAGGTTCGCCCTACGACGGTCGTCTGTCCGACGCAGTTCCGGGACCGATGGATCAGTCAAGGTAGCCCATCAACACGAGCTGGGCTTCCTGCCTGGGAGTGACGAGCTCGCGGAGTTCGGCCTGTGCCTTGGCGAACTCCTGCTTGGCGAGCTCTCGAGCTTCGCGGTAGGCAGTGAGCTTGGTCTTGATCTCGTCGGCGGATGCGTCTTCCTTGTCAAGCGTGGCTTGCAGATCGGCCTGGGCCTTCACGAGGAGGGACTGGGGTTCGGCGTTGTCGGCAGCGGGCTGGTTTCCGCCGCGGCGGCCGCCGGCCATCCGCATGCCGCCACCGGTCAGTTCGCGGGACATGGTCGTGACCTTCTCGACCTTGGGCTGGAGAGCTTTCCACTCTTCATCGTTGACCTTGAGTGCTTCCTTCATGCGCGTGTTCATCATTTCGCGCATGCGAGCGGGATCGAAGCCGCCGCGGCCGCCACGCCCGCCACCGCCGCCTGCTTCTCCGGCGAAGGCGATCCCGAAGGTGCCTGCCAAGAGAGCCACTGCCACCCCTGCAATCATGATCCGAGTACGCATGCTTCTGCTCCTCTGCGATCGTTGCGATCGCCGCAATGTGCTACGGATCCCGATCGCCCATCGGAGGCCGGTCCCCACTGTGGGGAGGCTTCGGGCCATCGGGTTCCGGAGCGCCTATGTTCGGTCGGCCGTGCCGGTTCCAGCCGGCGCGCTTGTTCAGCATTTCATCGTATTTCGCGCGCTGCTCCTCGTTGAGAATCTCCTTCGTGCGATTGACGGCATCGTCGATCGCCTTCTTGCGTTCGGCTGCCAGGTCGTCCATCTTCTGGTCGTGCGTCTTGAGGATGGCTTCGTACTGCGCCTTCTGCTCGTCGGTCAGCAGTGCGCGCACTGCATCTTCGCGCTCCTTGTGGAGGCCGTCCATCCGCTCGCGGTGCGGTGTTCGCGATGTGCTTTCCACGGATGACCATATCTGGCGCATCTGCTCGCGCTGCTCCAAGGAGAGGCCCAGCGGGTCGCGGCGGGGACGGGGTGGGTCCGAAAAACGGGAGAATGCCATCCCGGCGGCGACACCCGCCGCGAGCGCGGCGATGAAGCAGACGAGCATAACCAGCTTGGTCTTAGTCATTGCTCTGCTCCTGCAACAGGTCTTCGGAAATCCACTGTGCGATCTGCTGCGGCTCGGAATCGACCTGCAGCGTCATGGCCACGCGTTCCCATGCCGCGGGTGCTTCCGTGGTGGTAGCGCCGGCTCCGCTCCAGAGCCATCCGCCGCACACGACGAGGATGGCGGCGGCGGCGGCAGTGAGCATTCTGGCCATTCGCAGAACCGCTCGGTCGCGGATGCCGGGGAGGCCGGCGTGCAACCTGTCGAGCGCCGCGGCGGGCATCTGGGGGGAACCATGTTCCGCCAGCAGGCGCGAGATGCTGCGCAGCCGCTCCAGCTCGAGCGCGCAGGCGGGGCAGCGGTTGAGATGGGCTTCCAGCCGCGCTCGCCCTTCCAGCGGCAGCTCGCCATCGTAGTAGGCGCTCACTTCTTGGATATGTTTGCAGGCGTCTGACATTCGCATTGCCTCCCAATGATCGGTGCCCCGTCGGCTACGGCAGGTAGTCTTTCAGGCGTTGTTTCAGCTCCTGGCGTGCCCTGAACAGGCGGGACTCAACGGTCCCGCGCGGCACCCGCAAGACATCGGCCATTTCATCGTAAGACATTCCGTGCAGCTCTCGCAGCACGACCACTTCACGGTGATCGGGCGAGAGCGTGTCGAGCACGGTCAGCACGTCGAGACGCAGGTCCGACTCGCGTCCTGCCGGCGGCAGCGTCCCGTTTTTTAGCAGCTCGCGGGCGGTCTCCGAGAGCGCGTCGAGCGACACCATTTTGGCTCTGCGGCGGGAGCGGCGGCATCGTGCGGCCTGCCGGACGAGTATCTGGCTCAGCCACGTCCGCAAGGCGGCGCGCCCCTGGAACTTGCCCAACTGCCGGAAGGCGCCGGCAAAGGTTTCCTGCAGCACGTCCTCCGCGTCGGCGGCATTGCCAACCAGGCTGAACGCCAGCCGGTAGAGCGAGGGGGCATGGCGGTCCACAAGCTCATGGAA
>DATKYA010000069.1:0-4181 GCA_035528775.1 Planctomycetota bacterium
CATTTCGTGCCGCCGGGGATGCCGAGCTGGAGGTCCACGTCGGCGGTTAGCACCCAGTTGGGATCGGCGGGGTCGCCCACGTAGCCGCCGGCATTCGAGGCGCTGCCGTCGATGTCGGCGCCTACGACCAGATTCCCATCCACTTGCAGCTTCGTCAGGCCGGTGCCCGGCTTGATGATCAACTGGCCGTTGGTGCGGTTGTAGGCGGGCCAAGTGCCGACGGTCAGCTCCGCAACGCGCAGCACGTTGCCCGCAACCTGGCATCCGGACAGATCGAGCACGCCCGGATTGTTATCACCGTTAACGTTGGCCAGGCGTATCACGGCCGCGGGATCGAACCCGATGATGCCGTCAATGGGCGCCAGCCTGCCCGTGTTCACCGTGAGGTTGTTCGTGATGGACAGCGTCTTGGCGGATAATGCATCATCATCGTAGAGTTTCAGCGTGTGGTAATTGTTCGTACAGTTCACCAAGATGCTGTCGACGGTCCACGTGTCGGCGGGCCCGCCGGAATTCTGTGGGTCAACAATGCCGGTGACCGTACCGGCTGCGGCCGCGCTGCCGCCCGCAAGGAATTGCAGCACGCTGGGCGCGGCTGCAGGATTAGGCGGGGCGGCGTCCACGTCCCAGTTGGTGCCATTGCTCCAGGTCAGATCGTCCGGTGCTGCGCCGGCATCCCATACGAAAGTCTCGGCCATTGCGAATTGTGCGCTCAAGACCAGCGCGCACGCCAGCAGCCACGTGAGCACAATCATCTTGCTCATGGTAGTTCTCCTGCCTGATTGCCTGAAAGTTCATGCCCAAGATACACAGGAAGGACGCCGGCGCGTCGTGTGCCGGCTATTCCGCGGGCAAATCCGTTTGCCCAAGACTGGCAGGATGCTGCCCAAACCGGTTTGCGCATCCCCTCGCCCCAGCACAGCGTGCCGGGCGAGTTCGCTGTCCGGATCATCAGTCTGCCATCGCACCTCCCCGACCATTCGGCCGCCATTCGTTGGAAACTCGGAAGTCAACTCGGAGGAAAGGGAAGAAAGGATGCACAGGAGAAGACCGGATACTAGGCCCTGTTCATCACGGCGCGCTTATCCGCGGCACAACTGCCGCACTCAGACGTCACGGGCAACCATTGCTGTCGCGCGTCCACCATCGCCCGCCGGGCACTGATGGCGCCGGTCCGGTGCCTCACGCACATCTCGAAGTGATGGACCCCGCGCCGGGCTGCACTCGCTTGGGCGTCATGCGCTGCTGGTGGCCGCACGTTCCAGCTTGGCAATGTGTCGGACGATTTTTGCCGATGGCTTGGCTGCAGTCGTTTTATGTTATTGCACTATGCCACGAAAGCCACGAGAATTATAACAGGGAAAAGCGGCCCTGTCAAGCTCTATTTTCCATCCATCGTATTTTCCATACGCCGGGGCGCGAGCATCTGTCTGCCCGTACCATGCTCGTTCCCTCATCCCGTTTTCCCCTCCTGGGCCTTTTCAAGCTTCACTACCATGGGTGCGGGCTCGCCCTGCTTGGGCTCGCCCATGTACATCGTAATGTGGGGGAACGGAATCTCGATGTTGCGGGCATCCAAGGTCTTCTTGATGCGTCGGCGAAGCTCGCGAGCCACCCCCCACTGCTGGATCGGCTTCGTCGTGATGCGAGTGCGGATCACCACCGCGGAATCCGCAAACTTCTCCACGCCCATGATCTCGTAAGGGCCGGTGATGTTGTCTTTGAACTGCTCGTCGCCCGCCAGCTCGTCTCCCACTTGCTTCAGGATCTGCATAACCTCATCCACGTCCTCCTTGTACGCCACGCCAACGTCCACCACCAGTCGCGAGTATTCCTTCGTCATGTTCGTGAGCACGCCGATCTGACTGTGCGGGATGTAATGGACGTTTCCATTAAGATCGCGCAGGACGATCATGCGGAGGTTGATCGACTCGACGACGCCGGCCACGCCGCCCGCCGAGATGACATCGCCCTCCCGGGCCTGGTTCTCGAGCAGGACGAAGAACCCGGTGATCACGTCCTTCACCAGCGCCTGAGCGCCGAAGCCGATTGCCAAGCCGGCGACCCCGACCGCCGCCAGCACCGGCCCGACTTCCACCCCCAACTGCCCCAGCAATGTGATCACCGTCACTACCAGGATCACCGCCAGCACCAGGTGCGATACCACCTTCGCCAGCGTAGCCTCCCGCTTCTTCAGCTCTTCGTCTTTCGTTCGATCGGCCAGCCGCGCCGCAAACCGATCGATCACGAACTTGATCACGCGATAGGCTACGATCGCCAACGCAATGATCAGGACAATCCTCAGTCCCGCGGCAACAATCTCGCGCCACGGGATCCGCTCGATCAGTCCTTCACCTGTCGGTTCAGCCATAGGGAGACTCCTTTTTCCGCAGACTGTTTTCAGACCAGAATCATGGAGATACAGAGGAAGATGCGGTACAACGAGCACCGCACGTACTCGCAATATTATAGATTCCGGCATCCTCCGTTTCAAGCACGCCTGAATCCTGGGCCCGTCGGTCAGCCGTTCGCTATCTGATCACGCCTTGATTTTCCCGCACGCACGGGTAACATGTACAGGTCGGCGCAGTGACCCTGACGAAGAACTCTCTCCGCGTGCCATCCGCACGCTTCACAAATGGCAGGAGACACAGATGTTCAAGGACAGTTTCACCACCCGTCTCACTCCGTGGCACATCACCGAGGAATCATCCGGCCTTCCGCATTTCAGCTATCCGGCGTTGGTCGGCTCCGGGCTGTTGGGCGTGGGGTTGGATGCCGCGGGCCTGCAGAGCCTGCCCGACAAGATCACGGCCTACCTTGGCAGCAAGCACGCGCCCTTCCACGCCACCCAGGCCGACCTCTACGTGCTGCACGAGGGAATGATCAGCGAGCACCTCTACCAGGACGAGGTGAAACACACGGGGCGCGACGTGCCGCCCGGCCAGTTCGTCTACGGCCAGCGCCGCAACTTCATGCCCCTCGGCTATCTCACTCAGGAGTTCGACTACGGCGGGCGCTCGTATGCCGGCGATGCCGTGCTCTCCGTGGCCGGCCAGTGGCGACGCGAATGGGACCTCCGTCGGGCGGTCGTCCGCAACCGCTTCGCACTGGACCGCAGCATCGTCGTCGAAACCGAGATCTTCGTGCCGCATGGCGGCGAGACCGTCTACCTCAAGCTCACCCGCCGGCCCGCCCGCCGCGTCGACGTCCACGGCGGCAACCGCCTCTCCGGCTCCGACCCCTTCCGCTGGACCATCCGCCTGCCGCTTGAGACCCGCCACGGCCTGAAGCTGTATGACCAGCCCGACTCGGTGAAGCCCGGCGAGCGCACGCTCCACGCCTCCATCGACCGCAACTCAAGCTACAAGCCCACCGAGCGCTACGTGGTGCTCTACGGCGTCGCGGCGGACGGAATGGACGTTTCGCTCGCCGCCGACGGCTGGTCGGCCACGATGACCGCGCCGCTCGAGCAGGAGCAGACGGCGTGGCTGCGCATCGACTTCAGCCGGTTCGTTGCGGGCGGCATCAGGATGGTCGACGACGCCCGCGACGAGATGGAAGCCGATCTCCTCAGGTTCAACCGCGACGAATGGCAGCAGGCACTCGAGCGCCACGAGGCCGATTTCCGCACCTTCTGGTCCAACACCGCCGACGTCGACGTTCACGTGCGCGACGACTTCGAGCTCCGCCGCCGATTCCTGCTGCACATGTCGGAATACCTGTTTCGCTGCGGCAACGATTTCTCGTTCGGCGGCACTTGCCAATTCCTGTTGTTTCACCAGAACGGCTGGGGCGCCAGCAACTTCCACGACTCGCACTACATCGTCGACGGCATCGCCCGGGCGAACATGTGGACACAGGCCGAGAGCAACCTCTGGTGGCTGCGACGCGTGATGCGTGCGGACGCCGGCCGAGCCTTCCCCTGGATGATGACCTACAGCGGCGAGCCGACCGTCACGCCCGAGCGCGACCGCGCCCCGATGTCCGACGCCAACCGCGCCATGATCGCCATCCGCATCTATGAGCTTGCCGGCCGCCACCGCGAGCAGCTCCTGCGCGAAGCCGCGTTCCCCATCGTCAAGCGCGTGGCCGACATGGCCGTCGATCACTGGTTCTACGAGCAGGACGGCCGGCTGCTGTTCCGAGGAGTGGAAACCGACGTGATGGGCGCCGAAGCA
>DATKYA010000070.1:0-20580 GCA_035528775.1 Planctomycetota bacterium
GGCCGCGGGATGGTCGCGTGGCACATGTACGTGCTCGGGCGACGGCTGCAGTCGGTTACGCTCCTCGCCAACGACGCCGCCGGCCTGAACGAAGCGGTCGGCACGCTGTTCGAGATCGTGGCGGGCCTCGAGCCGCTCACACCGAATGCGTTGCCTGCGACAAGCGTGATTGTGGCGGCGACGCAGAAAGACGCCCCGCCCGCACTCGCCATCGCCTGGCAGGTCGTCCTGCCCGACCGCCCGGTCACGATTGCCGCCACCGGCAACGCCCTCTCCGTGCAGACGTGGGATGGCTCGCAGACCGCCATCGACGCGAAGGGCAGGATCACGTCGGGCACCGGCGCCCGCACGCAGAAGAAGGGCGACGGCATCCTGCTCGCCAGCACAGCGGCGCCCGATCCGAAGACCCTGCCGAAGGGCAAGCTCGCCTACGGCCGCCTGCCGAAGCTCGTCGCCCCCGGCAACAACGCGACCGCCGTCGGCTACTGGGGCGGCACGCTGCAGACGTTCGACGCTCAGGGAGGCGTCAAGTCGCAGCAGGTCCTGCCGCAGGATATCTCAGCGATGGCGTGGCTGGGCGACATCTTGGTCGTCGGCCTCGCCGACGGCCGCGTCGTGGCCCTCAAGTAGACCCACGCACGCAACAAGCATAAGACCGTGAACAGGGGCGGACGTGATGTCCGCCCCTGCGCGCGCTATGCCTCACACACTTCAGCCGACAATTGGTGTCGATCGGATATTCGGTGGCCTGATCGGGATGCGGGTCGTTCTCGGCGGCGATCGTGTTGCGGCAGCCGCCGGCTATCGGCTCGTCGTAGGTGAAGAGGGTGCTCTGACTGCCAGTACTGCCGAGTCCTCGGTTGGCCTGTGATCAAGAACGCTGATTTGCTTTCCTGGTCGCCACGAGAGAAAGCCCGTCGGCCGTGCAATCCGGAAACAACGAATTGAAACATACTCTTCGTGCAGCAATGCCGCGCGCGGCCACCAGTTCTTGAAGCTTGAGATAACCGGCATCATGAGGCGAGACACGCTTCAGTCGGATGAGCCAGAAGCTCCGCGTCCACGGCGGTGCTTGCTCGGCACGTAAGGCGTAAACTCAGGCTAGTTGATGAGAGCACGTCTCCGTCCCAAACAGGTTCGAGTTTACGATACTCATCTTGGCAGAAATATGTGCTGGTTTTCTCAGTCCCGTGGATCACTCTTGCATCCCAGTCGCTGTTGAGTCTGAGGGCTGTTCCAGGCGTATCTTCCAAATCACCGGAAGCCAAGTCCACTTCATCTCCCAACTCGGTCATTGGCAGGTTAACAGCTGCGAGATGCAGCGTAAACATCCTCGATCTGATCTTCATCAGGAACAGGTTGACTCAGCCGGTGGGCACGGGCGACAACTGGCGGGCCGACTGCAACGGCGACGACAGGATCAACATTCTCGACCTGATCATGGTGTGCGCGAGCCTCGACGCCGCGTGCAATTGACGGCCGTTGTACGGCATTGCCGGGCTCGTGCGATTCAGGCTTCCGATCTCAGCTCGCGGGCCATCCCTCTCTTCGTTGTCATGCCGTCTTCTACTCGAGCGTGATGCTTTCGATGCTTTCAAACACGGCCTGGCGCTGGCTTTCCAGGCTCTTGGGCGAGCCGGTGCACGAAAGCACCACCTTGCGGTCGCCCCGGTCGAGCACCACGTAGATCGAGTAAACAACAAACGGCCCCTGGCGCACCATGTACTCGTAGACCCACGCCGGCACGGTGTTGAGGTGGCGGAACTCATCGACGATCACCTTCATGTCGGTCTTGGGGTTCTTCTGCGAGATCACCTGCTCGCGCACCTGGCGAAGGCGATCCGAAGCCTTGATGAGCACGAGGTCGGCTTGGTCGCCGGGGTTGGGGCCTTCGAAATGAGCGATGAGGCGTTTCTGGTCGCCCGAAAAATGCTTCAGGAGCTCGTCGGCGGGCGGCACGGCGTGCCATCGCACGGGCGGATAGTACGTGAGCCGGAGCTGGGGGTCGTGGAATTTCTGGCCGAGGAGTTCCGTGCGTGCCCTGGCCTTTGCCGCGCTAGTCAGCCACAGGGCAGCACCTGCCGCCGTTGCCGCCGCCAGAATCGTGCCGATAATCGCGTAATGGATCTTATTCATTGCCGTGTCAGAGATTCTATCCGAAAAGAGCCGATTTGTCAACAACTAACGGCCGCACCCGCATCATCCGGATGAGGGTGCGGCTCGTGCAGCGGAGCACGTGATCTCGGCGAGAGTTCCTGCTCGAAGCGCGTCTTGGGGGCCGAAAACAGTGTCTTTTGCTCAACATGTGTTCAGAAAACGCAACACAGAGCTTAACTCATTGTCGCACAATCACTTAGATCGTTTCATGCGGCTGTTTTTCCGATTTTCATGTCCATTTTTCGCACCGGACTCTGGGATTACTGTCGGCAGGGAGTACTTCGCGGGGTTTTTTACCGTTTTCCTAAGTCATTTGGCGACAACATGTTAGGCGGGATTGCGGTGTTTACCTCACCTTTTGTCCAGGGCTTTGGCACACGATTTGCACTATGACGGATAGCGTTTGGGTTAGGCCTTTGCCATAGGGGGGGCTATCGGCAGAGGTTGTTGCATGCCCGAATAGGATGCTTCGGGATTCTCAGTTAGAGCACATGCCATAGTAAAAGGAGGCACGACCGTGAAAGTCCGAACATTGTCAGCTCTGCTTCTCGTTGGTATCATTGCCGCAGGGGCGTTTGCTACTCCCATCTCGTACATTTCCGCGACGACCGTTCCGACGTCGTTCTCCCCTCTTGGGGGCGATTTCGGACTTGGCGAGCTCACGTTGTCCGGTGACAGGCCGTTGATCGTACATTACATCGACGGCAGTCAGGTTCCGTTCCAGGGTGGTTCGATTTCGTTGGTCTCGGATCTGAAGATCGATGCATCTTCCGGCGGCCAGCTTGTGGGCATCTTCTCCGGCGGTTCGCTTGCCCTCAAGGATAGCGGCGGCAACGACCTGCTCAGCGGCACTATTACGGGCCTCACGCTCTCGGAGGTCTTCAACGATGTCGGGATCCTCGCCGCGAATGGCACCTTCACGGCGACATCGGGCAGCCTCCTTGCGGATTTCGGCTACCAGAACGGCTTGCTCTACCAGATCGTGTTCGAGGTCCAGCCGGCTGTGCTCGGTGATCTCACCGTCCCGTTCGCGGGCAGCAGCAATATCAGCCTTGCCCCGATCATTCCCGAGCCGGCCACGATTGGCCTGCTGATGCTGGGAATGGCTGGCCTTGCCGCGTATCGCAGGAAGAGGTGAGCGTGCGGCAGCAGTAACGAGCGTTTTCCAAGCGCCTGCCCGTTGATCGATGGGCAGGCGCTTTTGCCTTTTGATGGTTTGCTTCTGGCCGATTCGTTCATCCGGGGGACCTGCGGGGTTCGACCCGGCGGCGAAAAACGTGCCGTTTGCGCGACATGCGTTCACAAAAAGCAACACAGATGCTAAGTCATTACATGATAATGGCTTACGATGGATTCAGCACGGTTTTTCGCCCTATTCATGTCTAATTTTCGCATCGCTGCCCCGGTTTGGATGACTGCATCTTTGGCCGGGCGAGTTTGCGCCGAATTCCCAGAAGTGGTTGCGGCACATAGACTTACGTGCAGGCCCAACACAAAATGCTGTGCCGATCATCGCCATTGGCACACAATTTGCATTGTCCAAAAGCTGAGAGAAGGCGCTTCGGCAAGAAGACGTGCAAATGGGGCTGTGGTTTCTATTAATTCGGGTAGCAGAATTCCTTTCAGAAATGTTTTTCGACAAGGAGACCCTCATGAGAAAGTCGAGAGTGCTGCTGGCATTGCTGCTGGTCGGTGTGATGGCATCGAGTGCTTTGAGTGTACCCATCTCGTATATTTCCGCGACGACCGTACCGACGGAGTTCTCGCCGGTCGGCGGCGATTTCGACCTCGGGACACTCACGCTCTCCGGCGTCAGGCCGCTGGTCGTCCACGGTCATGACGGTTCCCAGACCGTCATCCAGAACGTCACGTTCAGCCTGACCATGTCCCTGAAGCAGGACAACTCGTCCGGCGGCATCGTCGACGGTTTGTTCCAAGGCGGAGTCATCACGCTCACCGATTCTTCCAACACGACGCTGCTTTGGGGCACAATTACCAGCGCCGGCCTCAAGGAGCAGGCCAATGACGTGGTCGTCCTTGTCGGTGCCGGCACCATTCAGGGTATCACCGGCAGCCTCGGGCCCGATTTCGGCCCCACCGGCACGCTCTACGACCTCATTTTCACATCCCAGCCGATGGTGCTGAATGATCTCACTCAGTCGTTTTCGGGCTTCAGCGACATCACGATCGCCCCGGTTCCCGAGCCTGTGACGCTCACGATCCTGGGCCTCGGCCTTGCGGGCCTCGCCGCGTATCGCCGGAGACGGTAATCATCGCAGGCTGTCCTTCTTGATTCATTTTGCGGCCGATCGACCTCCGTACGGCGATCGGCCGCTTTCATGTAGGGCGGTTCAGCGTTGAACAGCTTCGACATTTTTTCGTCACTTGCCATGAAACCTGCCGATGCCCCGGAATCTCCCGGACTATCCTTGAAGTTCATCGCCCGTTCGGCTACAATGAAGGCATTGAACACAATGAGGTGTCATCTTGTCTGACGTAGTGATAACGGGCCTCGGGGCAGTTTCGCCCCTGGGGAACGATGTCGGTGCATTCTGGGTGTCGTTGTGCCGGGGTGAATCGGGCTTGCGGCCGATCACGCATTTCGACGCCGCCCCCTTCCGGAATAACATTGCCGGCGAGGTTCGGAATTTCCAGCCCGCCGCCGGCGATGCATCGCTCGCCCGCGCCCACCAGTATGCGGCCCGCGCCATCCGCGAAGCCTGCAGCGCCGCCCCGCTCGAACGTCTGGCTCCCGTCGGCATCGTCACTGCCACCAATTTCGGCGCCGCCGAGTACGGCCAGCGCCTCTGCGAACACATCATCAGCGACAGCGGGGAACCGCCCGAACACGACGCACCCGACCGCGACGAAACCTTCGCCGGCCTCGGCCCGCAATGGCAGATGAACTGGCTCGCCGACCACATGGCCGCTGAATTGGGGCTGACCGGCCCCCGGGCTACGCTGTCGCTCTCGTGCGCGTCCGGCGTGGCCGCTATCGGCGTTGCGTGCGAGATGATCCGCGTCGGCCGGGCGCGGGCCGTCATCGCCTGCGGATACGACGAGCTTTCCTTCTACGCCTACAGCGGGCTGAGCGCCCTGCGGGCCATCACGCCCGAAATCATCCGCCCGTTCGACAAGAACCGCAAGGGCACGATCTTCGCCGAGGGGGCCGGGGCAGTGCTCGTCGAGTCGCGCGAATCTGCCGTCAGCCGCGGAGCCGCCATCATGGCCGTCCTCCTCGGCTACGCCATGAACAACGACGCCTTCCACATGACAGCACCCGACAAGACCGGCCACGGCATCATCAACGTGATGCGGTCAGCCCTCGCCGATGCGGGCGTCGAACCCGACGCCATCGACCACGTCAACGCGCACGGCACCGGTACGCCATTCAACGACAAGACCGAGACCGCCGCCATCAGGGAAGTCTTCGGCGAGCGGGCATACCGTGTGCCGGTGAACTCGATGAAATCGATGATGGGCCACACGATGGGAGCGGCCGGCGCCCTCGAGACGATCGGCTCGGTGCTCACCATTCGCGACGGCATCATTCCGCCCACGATCAACCTCGAGACGTCCGACCCCGAGTGCGACCTCGACTACGTGCCGGGGACCGCCCGCCGGATGCCCGTCCGCACCGTGCTCTGCAATTCCTACGGGTTTGGCGGCACCAACGCCGCGCTCGTGCTCAGGAGGTGGGAAGGATGAACGACCGCGCCGCCGCCATCACCGGCATCGGCCTGATCTCGCCCATCGGCGCCGGCCTTGATCAGCTTCGCGAATCGATCGCCCGGGGTGCTTCGGGCATCCGCGAGATCGCGAGCTTCGACGCCGCCCGCCTTGCGGCCCAGCTCGCGGGCGAGGTGCCCGATTTCGATCTCGCACGGCACTTGGCGTCGATGAAGACATACGTGGACCGCGCCTCCGCCTTCGCACTCGCCGCCGCGATGATGGCGCTCAACGATGCCGCCTGGCTGACCGACGCGAACAGCTCGGGCAGCCACTTCACCGGCGCCGCCGCCGACCAGGCCGGCCTGTGCCTCGGCAGCGCCTGGGGCTGCCAGGACAGCATCCGGCTCTACACGACGAAGCTGACGTCGGGCGACCCGAAGTTCGCACCGCCGCTCGTGTTCACCCACGGCTACGCAAACGCCCCCAACAGCCTTCTGGCCATCGAGTTTGGCCTGCGCGGGCACAACGCCTGCTTCTCCGGCGGCTGGACGGCCGGCGCCGCCGCGCTGGAATCCGCACTCGATCTCATTCGGCGCAGCGGCGGCAGTTCCGCGAACCATCAGCGGCTGCTTGCCGGCGGAATGGACGCCCTCTCCGAGGCCGCCCTTCGCGCGGCCCTCGCCGCCGACATGCTCAGCATGGACCTGTGCCGGCCGTTCGACCGCGCGGCCGATGGCCTGCTGCTCGGCGAAGGTGCGGCAGTGCTCGCGCTCGAAACCCCACGCGCCGCACGCGAGCGATCCGCCCGTGTCCGCGGATTCCTCCTCGGCGCAGCATCGGCAGGCCGAGCCGACGCACGCAGCGCGATCGCCCGCGCCATCACGGCGGCACTCGACGACGCACACGTCGCACCCGACGCGATCGACGCCGTGTTTGCCTCGGCGTCCGGCCTTCCCCAGCTCGATGCGGCGGAGGCGGCTGCCATTGCCGAATCGCTACCCGGCAGGCCCCCGGTGACCGCCCTCAAGGCGCTGCTCGGGGACCCGATGGGCGCCTGGATGCCCGTCGCCATCGCCGCCGCCATCGCCTGCATGGATGCCGGCGTCGTGCCGCCCGCCGTCAACCTCCGAACGCCCGTTTCCCCCGATATCCACCTCTCACGCGAGCCGCTGCAGGTGCCACTGCGGACGTGTCTCGTCGTCAACACGTCCCCCTCCGGCTACGCCGCGGCCATGGTTGTGGCGAAGGCGGACGGCTGATGCACTGCTCCCGTCCGGCGATCGCGGGTACGTTATCCCGGCTGAAACCCGCACTCGACGACAGAATGAAACTCCGTACACGGAAAGATTGATATGATCCTGTTCATTGCAAGCGTGCTGATCGCGCTCACTGTTTCGTTCATGTGTTCGCTGATGGAGGCGACACTGCTGAGCATCACGCCCAGCCAGGTGGCCGAAATCACCGAACGCCGGCCGAAGCTTGGTATGATCTGGAACTCGTTCAAGCTGCACATCGAGCGGCCGATAGCGGTCATCCTCACGATGAACACCGCCGCCCACACGATCGGTGCGTCGGTGGCAGGTGCGCAGTTCGGCCAGATGTTCGGCAACAAGTGGCTGTGGCTGTTCTCGGTGGGCCTCACGCTGCTGATGTTCCAGTTCACTGAGATCCTGCCGAAGATGCTGGGCGTGCGATTCAACCGCAAGTTGGCGTGCCTCATCGCGCGGCCGCTGAACCTGGGCACGAAGCTGCTGATCCCGGTGATACGACTGTCTCACCTGGCCAACCTTCCGTTCATCAAGAAAGACAATGGCACCACGACTGCCACTCTCGACGAGATTTCGGCGCTGGCGAGCATGGCCCGGCTTTCCAAGCAGATCACCAGGCACCAGGAGCGGATCATCAAGTCGGTCTCCCGGCTCTCCCGGTTGCGCGTGCTGCAGGTGATGATCCCCGTCGAGCAGGTGTCGTTTCTGTCGACCTCGCAGACGCTGCCGGAGGCGCTGGTGGCAGCCCACATCGATGCCCATACGCGCTATCCGGTGTGCGAAGGCGACGACAGGAACCAGGTGATCGGCTACCTGAACTTCAAGGAGATGATCTATTTCATGCGCACGAATCCGAAAGATCCCAGCCTTCGGGGGATCGTGCGGCCGGTGTATTTTGCGTCGCCGGAGGGCAGTGCCCGCGACCTGCTCACGATGTTTGTTGACCAGCGCATCCACATGGCAATCGTGCGCGACCCCCACGGCAAGATACTCGGGCTTGTCACCCTCGAAGACCTGCTGGAGGAGCTGGTCGGCGACATCCACGACGAGTTCGACCGGCTGCCCCGCATGGTTCATCCCCTCAGCGGCGGCACGTGGATGATCGGCGGCGGGCTGCCAACCGCCGAGATGAGCCGCCAGCTCGGGTTGCAGATCGACGACCAGGGGACGGTATCCGACTGGCTCACCGCCCGGCTGGGCCGCATCCCGAAGCCGGGTGATGCCCACCGCGAAGGCAACGCCGAGTTCACCGTCCGCCGCGTCCGGCGCGGCAAGGTCTTCGAAGCAGCCGTCAGCCTCCCCGGTGCCCCAGCGGCGCCGGCAGCGACACCTCCGGCCTGAGGCGGAGAGGCTGCGATGGGCTTTGGATTCTTTCGAGAGAACTTCTGCGAGCCGCGCGCGGAAGTTTCGGGATCGTGGGTATCAGGTACACAGGCCACGGGGTACAGGGTCGCCTCCTTCGCGGCATCGCGGCGGCATCGGTACCTGCAGCTTGCCCCGCTGTAGCCTTTCCGGCTTTGCCGGCTTGGGCTTTGGCCTTGGGCCGGGAAGGGTTTATCGGCCTTGTCCACTTCGTCCACTCCGTCCGCCATGTCCACTTCGTCCGCTGAGTTTCCGAGATAGCAGGCAAAGGAAAAATGAAACCACTCAACAGCAGCGCGTCCGTCCCCGCCCGCGAAAAATGGCGTCTGCTCATCTCCGGCCAGGACGCCGGACCGATGGTCAGCCCGCTATGCGACGATTGGTCGCTGAACGTCCCCTACCATTGGCCCTATGACGAGCCTGATCCCTTCCCGCCCGGCCACAAGTGGCACGCCGTCAGCCAGCAGATGGCCATGGCCAAGGTCTGCGGCTGGGAGCCCAACATCCTCGCCGGCGTCGAATTCCGCGCCCGCAACCCGGACGTCACGCCCGTCCACAAGACCACCCCGATCGACGGCGGCTCCCGCACCGAATCCTGCATCCGCACTCCCCTGGGCGACCTCACCAGCATCGGCGAGCAGAAAACCACCGCCCACACCATCAAGGCCTGGATCGAGACCGAAGACGACATCCGCAAGGCGATCTGGCTCACCCGCCAGCAGCTCGACTACGATGAAGACCTCGCCATCGCGCAGGGCCGCCAGCTCCGAGCCGCCATCAAGGACCGCGGCGTCCTCGGCGTCTGGGCGGGAGCACCGGTCGCCAACTACGTCAACCGCGAGCTGATGTTCTACCAGATGGCCGACTGGCCCGACGCCTTCCAGGAGCTTCATCAGGCCACCCGCGAGCTTGTTTTCAAGCAGACCGCCACGCTCGCCAAGGCCGGCTACGATTTCCTCTTCTACTGCGTCGATGGCACAGAGTGGATCTCGCCGGATTTCTTCCGCACCTGGATTCGCGACGACACCCGCCGGATCTTCCAGCAATGGCGCACCGACGGCCGGTTCATCCTGTGGCACAGTTGCGGCAGGATCCGGAAATTCGTGGAGCTTGGGTTCTACAACGAGCTGAAGCCCGACGTGTTCGAGACGATGTCGGAGCCGCCGGTGGGCGACCTGCCGAGCCTGCGCTGGGCGCGCGAGCGGCTCGATCCCGCCGTCGCCACGAAAGGCAACATCCCGCTGAACGTGCTGCTGGAAGGCACGCCCGACGACGTCCGCCGCGAAGTGCGCCGCGTCCGCGAGCAGACCGTCGGCTGGCGCCATATCGTCGGCCTGTCCGACGACGTCCTGAAAGGCACGCCGGTGGAAAACGCTCGGGCGTTCGCGGATGAAGCGCGGAAGCTGTAGAACCGACCCCAATGGGTTCCTGATGGAGCTTTTCGAGACGGGAGACCCCACGGGGGAATACGTGGGCGATTTCACGGCGGGGGCCGCCGTTACATATTATTACAAATGCTGCCGGAAAAAGACGGCAAATCGGCTTGACTTCAAGCTTTGGCCGGGTATAATGAGGGTAGAAAGAATGATTCCGCGCGTTACGCCGACGGACTGGCGATACGGTAATGGAGCAACCCGCGGCACGATTGCGATCCTCTTTGATGTTGACACAGGTATTGTTCGGCCACACAACTCCTCACATAGCCAGGTCATTAGATGAACATGAACACTCTGAAAAGCCATAGCAGGATGATCATGTGCGCAAGCATTGTTGTCCTCATTGGCATGACCGTCCTCGTGATTCGCGATGGCACTCCGGTCATAGCGGCAGAAGAAGGCCACAATCCTTGGGAGAAACCGAAAGGAGGAGATGATGAGGAGCTCAAGCCCATACAACCATCAAAAGTTCATGGCAAGTCGGCAGTAGGAACAAAGAAACAAAGTTGCCAAGTGGAACTGGCGCTGATTCATATCCAAGGAAATACAGGCTGCTGTGATACCTTCCTCGACCTCTGTAAGAAGCCATTTGAAGGTTCAATGGCTGATCTGCTAAGAATGGCGCAGAAAGAGAGTTTGGTGTCTCTACTTGTTTACGACGTCCATGTTTCTTTTCGCATGGATTCGAATTCCCTTGCAGATACAACAATTAACCTAAAAGAAGAGATCATATCCCTGTATGCTAATGCGAATGACCTATCATCAGCTAACCCGAAGGTTTCTATCGGTATTGAGCGCGTGAAGAAGGAGGACAATAGCGTCATTGGAGGTGCGCGAGCAAGTTTGAGCACGGCGAATAAGCAACCCGTTGTGCTGAATGCAAGCACAACGGATGGCACTGTCGTAAACGCGGATGGTTCGAGATCGACTGGATCATGGTCTGACATGGTTATTGTTTCGGTCTGGTCTTCTGATTGAAAGGAGTCAAAAATGAAGCGGTTATTCGTGATCTTGTCATGCGTAGGGATTTTCGCCCAAGCCGTACAGGCATCTACAATTGAGTACTTGGACCGCACGGCTGTTTCGTTGGTGCCAGTTGACGGAGACGACGTCATCGCTGGGGTCGCTTGGCCACATCAAGGCTATGGAAAAGCCAAGATAAGCAAGACGGGGTCCGGGGTGGAGAGCGTAAGGGTCACCATGACTTTCAAGATCGATTCAACCACGACTTGGACAGCTGTAGATACAAAGCAATGGACTGAGAATGAGGAAAACATAAAGACGGTTGAGCACACTGTTTCGGATGGCCCGAGGGTATGGTTGGCATCAGCTGCTGGGTACCATACACAACAGATGATAGTCACCTGCACGCGAGAAAGTGTAGTTCCTCCCCAAACGACTGAAGTGTCTGAGACGATCCAATTTGAAGTTGTGGTTGATAGCACAGCGCCAGAACCCCTCGTCTATGCGTCCCCCCATGTTTTTGAGGTGACGCTCGACGACGACGATCCGAACATCCCCAACGAAACTGAGATCACCTATTCCGTTTCTGACGCATGGCCGAGCCAACTACAGGTGGCTCAATATAACTTGTACATGGAAATAAAGGTCTGCACAAGCCAAGATCCGTCATCAGCCATCTACGGCTGGCAGGGATGGAAAAGCACTACTTGGAGTGGGGAAGGCTACTATTGGTGCGCCGGCACCGTTCCTTGGGACGGCAGCACATATGGTGGGGGCAAAGTAGGCGTTGGTCAATACTACTACTATATCATGGCTAGGGACTATGCGGGCAATGAGGGCGAGAGCCTCTCAGGTGGGTCCATACCAGAGGAAAAGCATGTACACGCGGATCCCGTATTTGTGCAACCTGATCGAAGGCTTGCTAGCCAACACTTAGCACTACTCCGTTTGGCCAAAACTAGCGCGCACTAAAGTGTGCCATCTTTGGCCTACATTATTCCTCCACATTACGGCCCTTTCGTGAGCAGCGGGTCGCTTTGGGTGGTCCTCTCTTGGTGATGCCATGGACAGGCGTTGGCCTTTCATCTGGACAGCGTTTCGCTCCGCATTCATGTCCATCTTCGTTTTTGCCCATTGGACTTCCCTGTGTTCTGCCCAAGGTGGCGCAGCAGATGAAGGCCCCGTCGCCATAGTCTCTTTTCCCTATGAGGATGCGCTAGTGAGGGCCAACGTGCCTGTTTTTGGGTTGGCTTACGGGGGCACTTTCGAATCGTACAAGTTGGAGTTTGGCCAGGGGAATGACCCTCAGGAATGGACCCGGTTTCAAGAATCGACAAGCCCGCAATCCAGCGATCCATTTGCCGAAAAGAAAGTAAAATGGAACAAAGACTGGGGCACCGAAACCGGCAACCTCGGCACCTGGCAAACGGGCCTCACCGAATACCCGTACGGCCAACGGTGGGAGCACAACCTGCTCGGACCGTATACACTGCGGCTCACGGTCACGGACAAGCACGGCCACGAGGCGCAGCATTCGGTTCATGTAATCGTCGGGCGCGTGGTGAGGAATGATATCGGAGGTGCGGTTGAATCGCCGGACGGCATCTCTCGTCTGGAGGTGGGGAAGGATTCGATAACAACCGCATTTGTTCTCGTCTCGCTGCTGCCTAGCTCTGAGCCAAAGCCCCCGAAAGGCATCATCCCCATCGGGACGGCTTACGAATTCCAGCCGCCGGGCCTGGAATTCATCACGCCCGCCCTCCTGAGATTCAAGTTTTCTACACATGAAGTGGATGCTGCAGGCGCCGTTCCTGACAAGCTGATCATCTGCTCGTACGACCCCGTAGGAGAGGAATGGGAGCCTCTTCCCACCAAGGTGGACCCTGCCAAAAACGAGGCCACTTCGCAGGTGAGCCGCGTGCAGAAGTATCTGTCGTACTACGGGCTCTTTGCCGACGTTCAGCCGCCGGAAGCTCCTGTTCTGGCACAGCTTCCCTCCAGTGTGCAGAAGAAGAATCTTCCCCTCACGGGGAAGGCCGAGCCGCGGGCTGCCGCTGTCATCACGCTCAATGGCAAGGACATGGAAACTCTCGCGGACAGTGAAGGGCGTTTCAGCGCTCCCCTGACGCTTGATCTCGGCGAGAACGTGCTGTCGGCACGATGCAGGGACAGCGTGGGGAACACGAGCGAGGCAACAGATGAACACCACATCGAACTCCACTATTCGGAACCGAAGGCCATACGCGAGATCAGGATCCTCGGCGGAGCCGGCGCGATCAAACGGGATGACAGGTGCCTCGTCCACGCCCTCGGCGGCGATGCTTCGCCCGATGCGGATGTCATGCTGGTCCGCCTCTTTTCCGCGAAGACTGATCCCAACGGCTTCCTGATGGAGCTTTCCGAGACGGGAGAGGCCACCGGGGAATACGTCGGCGAGTTCACCGCCGGGGCTGGCACCGACCCGGAGAAGAGGATCATCGCGGCAAAGATAGATGGAGAGGCGATCATTGCCGCGCGGCCGAAAGACGAAACGAAACGGGCGGAATGCAGCTACGTCGACCGCATCCCCCCGAGCTCACCGGAGATCAAGTGCGAAACCAGCCTCTACTGGAGCAGTTTCTGCGAGCCACAGGGCAGGGACATCGCCGGCTGGCGAAGCGGCGCGGGCGACTATGGAGCTTCCATCACTGCCGAGAGCGAGAAGGAGAACGGCTTCCTCAGGATGCAGAGCAAGTGGAGGAAGGGCATTCTTTCGGCCATCGCGGGGAATCCCGGGTTTCGCGCCGGCGAATTCCCAATGCTTTCGTTCGGTTTCCGCGCCAACGCGGCCGCCGCCGTTGACCTCCTCTTGACAATCTCCGGCAAGGGCTGCAAGGGGATACGGCTCACGGACGATCAACCCTTCTTCCCACAGATCGGCTCGTTCGGCGGCATGCGGGCCGACAACCAATGGCATCAGTGCGACGTGAACCTCCTCAGCCTTCTCAAGACCCAATTCCCCTCCGAAACCGACTGGAAAATCGAGAGAATAGAGTTTGCCGATTGGGACGGGGGCGATCGCATCTTCGGCACGAAGTTCTTCGGGCAGTCGGCGTCGCGCGGCGGCTGCTACGACATCGACAACTTCGGCATCATGCGGCCGAGCACCGACGGCAAGGCCACCTTCACGTGGTCGGCCCACGACGACTCCGGCATCGAAGGCTACAGCTACGTGCTCGACAGGGAACCATCGACGATTCCCCCGGAGGAGGTCATCGGCACCGAAACGAAGAAGGCCTATGAGGAATTGGCCGACGGCCGATGGTGGTTCCACGTGCGGGCGAAGGACAAGTGCGGGAACTGGGGGCCGCCCAACCACGCCATGGTAATCGTCGACACCAAGCCGCCGGAAGTCGCTCTCGAGCAGGGGCCGAACGTTCGTGTGGGCTTTGAAGCACCCGTGCTCGGAATGGCCTTCGACGAGGGGGCGGGGATCGATCCGGCAACCATCAGGCTGGAGGCGGACGGCCGGTTGATTCCCACCGATGCGATCACCGCCGACCCGAAGACGTGCGCGCTCGAGCTGCACCCAAACCGAATGAAGCCTTGGCCGCAGTGGTACGTGAATGACTTCCCTATCGAGCTGAGGCTGGCCGCGCTCAAGGATTTTGCCGGGCGGCCGTTGCCCGAGGAGAAGCGATGGCGGCTCATTGCCGACTCCCCGATCACGGTTCCGCCGGAGCTGGTGAAACGCAACGGCTGGTGCAAGGCCGATCCCAAGGTGTTGCTGAGCCTGGCTGAGGCAGGAATCGCAGGCGGGACGCCTGCGCTACTTTCTGGAATCGCAGGCGGGACGCCTGCGCCACCTTACGGCAAATGGCACCTTGCCTGGATGCGGTCGCTCGCGGGCGACCACTATGCCGAGGCGGGCCGTTACATTCGCGAGATTGGCCTCTTTGCCGGGCCCGCCGCAGGGGCAGGGGAAATCCCGATTTGGAGTGGGAGCGCGCCGCCGCGCTTCGTGGCCGAAATCAAGGTCGACACGTCTGTCCCGCGCACCGAGGCGAAAGTCCAGACCGTTGCGGCAGACGGCGAGAACAAAGCGAAGACGATCGTCACGCTGTCGCATTCGGAATTTGCATGGCGGCGCGGCGGGCTGCTCGGCCGCTACTATCGCGCCAGGGATTTTTCCGATCTCATCTGCGAGCGCGTCGATCCCTTCATCTATTTCTTTGATGACCGGGGGCAGTTCACCCCGCCTGTTGCGGGCGCGCATTCGGCAACGTGGGACGGCGCTGTCTACATCAGCAAGGCCGAGGAAGTGGAGCTTGAGCTTGCGATATGGAATCGCGGGCAGGCCAGCGGCAGCCTCATCATCGACGGCAAGCTGGTGCTGGAATTGCTCCCGAAGGACATGGGCAGCATCGGCTACAAGAAGCAAACCTTCAAGTTCACCGAAGGCATGCACGAGATCAGCCTGCGCTACGGCGAGCGGAAAGACTCGTGGACATTCGCCCTTTTCAGATGGAGGGATGGCCAGGGCTGGAAGGAACGCATTCGCGAGCCATTCGGAGACGCCGCGACCCTTTACTATCCGCAGAACGTGGGGACGACCTTCTTCCGCTGGAATGATCAGCCTGAGAAGGTTTATACCGCGCCTCTTGTGGCACCGACAGGCGAGAACGTGCTGACCTTCTGGACGGTCGACCAGGCCGGCAACGAAGAGCAGAAGCAGCGGCGGACGATTCGGAATGAAGAATGATGAATGAATGAGGAAAGCCTTCCTTCTTCTCTCCGCGTCAACGTCCTCGACCTGATCTACGTCCGCAACCTGCTCGGCAGCACGTGTTCTACCGAATGACCCGGAACGGAAGCGGCGGAACCGGCATCGCGCCGGTCCCGCCGCTTCATTGTCATCTGGCGGCTGAATTCCGCCCGGACTGCTATTCGGTCTCTTCGGCCGGGGCCTCTTGTTCGGTGCTTCCTTCGTCCGAGGATTCCTCAACGGCCGCTCCCTCTTCCGGTGCCTGCCCTTCTTCTTCGATGCTTTCTTCGGCTTCTCCGGTCTGCTCGGGAGCTGCGGGCGTGCCCACTGCGCCTTCTTTCGCGGGGGCGGCTTCCTTCGACGGCGCCTTCGCAACCTTACCGGCCAGCTTCAGGTTCATCCCGTTCTTCTCCTGCAGCAGGAACACCTGCCCGTTCTTCGAGCACAGGGTGATGGCGTCGGTGGAGAAGTTTGCCGGGATGAATTCAAACGGCAGCGCCGACTCCTCCCATGCCGCCTTGCCGGTTTCAGGATCCACTGCCTTGATCGTGCGTTCGGCCGTGAGCAGGTATAGGAACCTGCCGAACGCCACCGGCTTCAGAGCGCTCGAGTCGTGCCACTTCTCCTCGCCCGTATTCCTGTTGAGCGCGAAGAGGGCGGAATCGTCCGCCCGGACCAGGACCGTGTTCTCGTTCAGCAGCCACGGTGCGCTGCGGATCGGCCCTTGGGCCGGGAACTGCCAGACCATGGCGCCGGTGCCCTTCGATACGCAGTAGAAATCGAACCCTTCAGACCCGAAATAGAGGTTGTGAGCGTCTTGCACAATGTCGGCCGTGATGCGGCCGCTGGTCTTCACCTGCCAGAGGTTTTGGCGCTTCGTGAAGCCGAAGGCGTAGAGCTTGCGGTCTTCCGATCCCACGTAGATCACGCCTCCTTCATCCACGGCGGGCATCGACGAGATCGGGCCAAACGTGCTGAAGTGCCAGTCGGGGACCCGGTCGTCGCCCTGCAAGGCGTAGACGGCGTGGTCGTACGAGCCGACGTACTGCCGCTCGCCCGCGGTGAAGATGGGCGAGGAGACGGAGAAGTTGACGCGTGTCTTCCAGCGCGCCAGGCCCATATCGGCGTCGATTGCGTGAATGGTGCTGCCGGCGCACACCCACACGATGCCTTCGTTGACGGTCGGGCGGCTGTCAAGCGTTTGCACCGTGCCATACTGCCAGCGGGCAAAGCCATTGTAGAGGTTCAGCACCAGCACCTTCTGCTCGCGGGTGCTGTCGCGGCCGGACAGCATTACCATGTCGCCCTCGGCCCAGACGTTGTCGACTTGGAAGTCGGCCATGGGCGTGGCCCACACGAGGTAGAGGCCAAGGCGGTCGAGCACGGTGCGGTCGGTAAGGCGTGCGTTGATGGTGATCTTGGCCTTGTCGATTTTCTCGATGATCTTGCTGCCGCTCTTCCGGCGGCGCTCGTCGGCCTTGCGGGCCTTCTCGAGCGATGGCAGGTCGGGCTCGTAATCGGACGTCACCAGGCCCTTGGCGAGATGATAGGAGCCGGTGACGGCTTCATCGGACGCCTTGATGCCGGATCCAACGGTGCCGGCCACCTCGCCTTCCAGCACCGTGAAGGCGTCGAGCGGCCGGTCGATCAGCTTCACCCCGGTGCCGCCTCCGTAGGTGTTCGTTCGAGCTTCGTCGGTGACCATGCAACCCGCGGCCATCAGCAGCGCGATGGCAGCAACTCCAGCAAACACACTTCTTTTCATTGCCAGCTCCATTGCAAATGTGGCTACAGGCTACAGGCTTCGAGCTTCAGGCGGGTGGGCACCGGCGGAAGATCGTTGTTGCTTCCGTTCGCGCCGTGCGCCCCGTGCCCGAGGCCCCGGGCCTACTCATCATGCAGATTCTCATACAGCGGGAACCGTTCGCACAGTTCGCGCACCTTGTCCTTTATGCTCTTCCGGAGCGACTGCTCGCCCGGATTGCTGATCACCTGGTCGATCCACTGCGCCACCAGCAGCATTTCCGGCTCCTTCATGCCGCGGGTGGTGACTGCGGGTGTGCCGATGCGCACGCCGCTGGCTTCGGAGGCCGGCTTGGGATCGAACGGAATGAGGTTCTGGTTCAGCGTGATGCCGGCCTCGTCGAGCAGCTCGCAGGCCTTCTTGCCGCTGATGTTGCGGGCGCGGAGGTCGACGAGGAAGAGGTGGTTCTCGCTGCCGCCGGTGACGATCCGGTATCCGCGGGCCTTCATCTCGCCCAGCAGTGCCTGGCAGTTCTTGAGGATCTGCTGCTGGTAGGCCTTGAAGGAGCTGTCGAGCGCTTCCTTCAGTGCCACGGCCTTGCCGGCGATCGTGTGCATCAGCGGGCCGCCCTGGATGCCGGGGAAGATCTCCTTGTCGATCCTGGAGGCGTATTTCTTCTTGCAGAGGATGATGCCGCCGCGCGGCCCGCGCATCGTCTTGTGGGTCGTCGCGGTCACAAACTCCGAGCACTGCACGGGGCTGGGGTGCAGGCCCGCCGCCACCAGGCCGGCCACGTGGGCGATATCGACAAGCAGCACCGCGCCCGTTTCCCGGGCGATCGAGGCAAACGCCTCATAGTCGATGAACCGCGGATAGGCGCTGGCGCCCGCGATGATCAGCTTCGGCCGGCACGCACGGGCGATCGCGCGGATCTCGTCCATGTCCAGCGTTTCGCTCTTCGCGTTCACTCCGTAGGTCGCCACGTTGTAGAGCTGGCCGGAGAAGCTCTTGGGCGCGCCGTGCGAAAGGTGCCCGCCGTGGGCCAGATTCATCGAGAGAACCGTATCGCCCGGCTTCAGCACCGCGAAGAACACGGCCATATTGGCCTGGGTGCCCGAATGGGGCTGCACGTTGGCGTGCTCGGCGCCGAAGATAGCTTTCGCCCGGTCGATCGCCAGCCGCTCCGCCGTGTCCACGTGCTCGCAGCCGCCGTAGTACCGGGCCGACGGATACCCCTCGGCATACTTGTTTGTCATGATCGAGCCGCTGGCCGCGAGCACCGCTTCGCTCACGAAATTCTCGGCCGCGATCAGCTCCAGTGTGTAACGCTGCCGCTCGATCTCGCCCCGGAGCGCCTCGTAGATCTCCGGATCAACGTGCCTCAGCGACCTCACCGCCACGGGGCTTCCAAATGAATTCAGAGCGTTGTTGTTCTCAGGTTTCAAGTTTCTTTGCTGATTTCTGCAGAGGTTGTTCTTTCTTCTGTTGCTTGCGAGCTCTGAGGAACGCCTCGATGAACTCGTCGATCTCGCCGTTGAGCACGGCGTTCACGTCGCCCACTTCCAGGCCCGTGCGATGATCCTTGATCATCTGGTAGGGCTGGAGCACGTATGAGCGGATCTGGCTGCCGAAGGCGATCTCGCCCTTCTCGCCGGTGAGCTGGGCGAGATGCTGCTCGCGCTCGCGCTCGCGCAGCCGAAAGAGCTTCGCCTGCAGCATCTTCATCGCGGTGTGGCGGTTCTGGATCTGCGACCGCTCGTTCTGGCACGCCGCCACGACCCCGGTGGGGACGTGCGTGATGCGCACCGCCGAATCGGTCACGTTCACGTGCTGGCCGCCCGGGCCGCCCGCCCGGTAGGTATCGATCCGCAGGTCCTTCTCGGGGATCTCGATCTCAGCGGTCTCCTCGTCGATCTCGGGCACGGCGTCGACCGATGCGAACGACGTGTGCCGCCGGGCCGCCGCGTCGAACGGCGATATCCGCACCAGCCGGTGCACTCCTATCTCCGCCCGCAGGTAGCCGTAGGCGTAGGGACCGACCACGAAGAGCGTCACGCTGCGCAAGCCGGCCTCGTCCCCGGGAACCGACTCGATCATGGTCATGTCGAAGCCTTTCTCCTCCGCCCAACGCGAGTACATCCGCATCAGCATCTGCACCCAGTCGCAGGCTTCGGTTCCGCCGGCTCCGGCGTGGATGCTCAGGTAGGCGTTCCTGGCGTCGTATCGGCCCGAGAGCATCGTGCGAAACTGCAGGTGCTCGAGCTTGCCGGCGATGGCGGCCACCACCGCCTGCACTTCGGCCATCGTCTGAGCGTCGCCTTCCTCCTCCGCGAGCTGCAGCATCACCTGCTGATCCTCAAGGGCCGCCTCGAGTTCCTTGACGGGCTCGATGGTCGTCCTGAGGATCTTCAACTGCCCCACGATCTTCTGCGCTGCCTCCTGGTCCTTCCAGAAGGCCGGGTCCTCCATCGTTTTCTGGATCTCTTCGAGTTCTTTCTCCTTCGAGTCGACGTCAAAGAGAGTCCCTGAGCTGAACCAGCTCGTCGTGTACGCGAGCCACTTCAGCCCTGAGGGCCTCATTTATCATAGCCATTCTCCTGGTAAATGAAACGAGCACCGCGATGGTGCCGTACAAACGGGAACAAAGCCACCAGCTAATTTTAGCAGTTTCGGTGGGAAAGTCAACCCCCGTTTCCTGGTTGCGCCCGGGGGCAGACCCGGCGGCTGCTTTCCCCCGGCTCACCGTTTCAGCCGGGCACGGAGTTCCGACGTGTCGAAGCCGATCCCCGTCGACTTCATGTGGTGCTCCAGTGCCTGCAGGGTCTTGCGGAAGAAGGCTTTCCCCGTGGCGGAGCTTGACGCCTCAAGAGGGATCTCGTAGTCGAACGGCGCGAACGGCTCGGTGAGCCAGGTATCGGTGTAGTAGGAGGCGAGCAGGCCGGGGCCTTCCCGCTCCAACACCGCGATCATGCGCTCGTTCTGCTGGTCTTCCGTCAGCGAGGGGAAATCCTTCTCGGCCTCCGCCCGCTGCAGCAGGATGGTGAGAACGTGTACCAGGCCCTGCGTGTAAACGTAGTGCCCCAGCATTTCCGACGACTCCTTGTCCACCACGAAATCCGTCTCCTCCAGCCGGCAACAGAGCATGGTGCCCAGGTCGTCGAGCGCCTCGGCCACGCGGCCCTGGCGCATCAAGGCGTTGGAGCGGAAGAACAGGCCGGTGGCATTATCAGGATC
>DATKYA010000071.1:0-5489 GCA_035528775.1 Planctomycetota bacterium
CCGGCCTCCATATCCGTTGTTTCCAGCGGCGTGCGGCTTTTCCCGGCGCGTTGCGGCATCGCCTCCAGTGTCGAAGATTGCACCATCCCCCGCTCCCTGTCAAGGCCCTCCATGCGCAGTCTGCATTCATGGTAACAGCGCTCGCGGGGGAGCGTGCGCGAGGAACGATGGACGATGAACAATGAACGATGAACGGAAGGAAGAAACGTTCAACGGTCAACAGGCAACGTTCAACGTTCAACGGGAAGAGGGCGAGTCCGATAATGGGCCTGCTGACGCATTTCCTTCATCCTTCATCGTTCATCGTTCATCGTTTCCGGCTAGTCCCGTTTCGGCACGACCGCATTTGCGTACCAGGTGGAATCCTCCGGCACCGGGTTCTGCTGGCCCCAGCGGCCCATCATCGACTTGAAATCCTTCACGTGCGGCCGCACCACGGTATCCCACAACTGCTCGACCTGCTCGAACGTGCTCAGGCGGACGGTCGGCCGCTCGCGGTCGTAGTCGGCCAGCAACTCCTTCGCCTTCGCGACCAGCCAGCGGACTTCGTCGGCCACCATGCGCTCGCCGGTGCGGCGGTTCGACTCGTGCGCGTTCAGGCCCATCGCCCACGGGTGTGCTGCCGGGTCCGGCGGGATGCGCGATACGTCCACGCATTCCGGCATCGTTGCCCACAGCAGCGACGTCTCCACCCGGCCGGCGTGGTCGCCGCCGCTGCGGTTGTCGTTGTCGAAGCCCGGCTTGTTGGCCTCCAAATCGGGCAGATCGTACAGCCTGCATCCCACGGACGGCTGGATGAGCTGCGTGAGCAGCCGCAGGTCTTCCCAGTTTGGCCCGTAATGGCCCGTGATGAGGATGGCGGCGTGGAACCCGATGGCGTCGGCCGCGCGCACCTGGTAGCACACGTTCTTGAAGTGCTGCCACGGCGGCAGGGCGGTCAGCCATTTGCGGGGCACGTCGCCGATCGATTCGCGGCCCCAGATCGCGTAGCCGCCCAGCTCGTGAACGTGCCAGAAGTCGGGCGGGGCAACGATCCCGCCGAACGCCCGAGCCGCCTCGCACGCGATCGCGTGGGCCTTCAGGGCGTCCAGCCCGATCGCGTTCTGCGGCCCGTGCGGTTCGCACAACCCGTAAGCGAAGTACACCAGCGGGCATTCCGCAAACGCGCGTTCCAACTCATCCGGAAACATCCGTTCCCATCGCACTTCTCGCATGTTCGATGATCCTTTCATGCTCAACTCATCGGACGCGGACTTCCACTGCCAGCACAGTGAGCAGCTCACCTTCGTTGCGGAAGAACAGGCGGTTGGCGCCATCCTGCAACGCCGCGGCCGGCACCGCGAAGATAGCGGATCGTACACGTTTCCCTTCAACGGCCATCTCGCGGAACTCGCGGGCAGGGCCGGCGGCCGTCGCGTTCACGTGCAGCCACAGGTCCGCGGGCGATACCTTGCCCTCGCCTTCGAGAACGATCTCGGCCTCCACCGGCGTGCCCGGCGGCTCCGCCGCCAGCAGCATCCGGAATACCCGGTGCTGATCCCGCCCGATCACCACCGGCACCTGTACGGGGCCGTCGACCTCGCCGACGCCCCAGCCGGCGGTGACCGCGTAGGCTTTCGGCTTGCCGCGAAGCTGCTCCGGCGATTGCAGCTCGCGCAGCACGCCAAACAGCGGATCCTGCGGCTGCTGCCCTTCGCGCGAGCAGAAGAAATTGAAGAACTCGATCCCGTCGGCCCCGGCCGCGCGATACGCGGATGCGAAGCCGCGGAGGAATTCTGTCGATCTCGGCAGCGACCGCTCCGGCAGGCCCACGCGCCGGTCGACGGCGAAGTCCGCGCAGGCGTACAGCGCGATGTCGTCCCCGGCGATCTGCCGGAACTCATCCACCGGCATGTCCCACGCCGTGTTCAGGAACGCCCCGAACGTGACGGCATCCACCAGCCCTTCGCGTGCCCACGCGGCGAGATCGAAGCCGAGCTCGTACGCGGCGGCAGGCATAGTGGCCACGCGAGCGGTCAACGCGATCCGCCGGTTAGCCGACGCGAGCACCCCGCGCACCTCGCGGATGAACCCGGTCATGATCGCGCAGTGCCGCGGGAAATCCGCACGCGGGAAGTACGACGAGAACCGCAGGAAGTCCAGCTCCAGGACATCGAACTCGTAGCCCGCGACGATCTCGCGGATCAGCTCCAGATAGTGTTCGCGTACCGCCGCGTGTTCGTAGTTCAACCCCGTGGCGCTCCAGCCGCAGACCGGCGGGTTGCTCAGCCGCAACTCGGGATGCTCCATGTAAAACCGGCTGAACAGGTTGCTGCCGGGCCACGGGACGTCATGCATGTCGTTCATCCGGATGGTGACGCCGGGCGCGATTCCCCTGGTGCGGCAGCGGGCGAGCGCGCGGGCCAGATAATCGCAACCCTGATCCGCCAGGCGTTTCATCTGGCTCACCCAGTGCTCGCGGCCCGGCAGTTCCGCATCCGGGAGGGGCCCGAAAAACTCGCGGCGGCCGGGCGCGTAGCCGTCCCAGAACGTCTGCCACGCGCGGCTCGGGTAGTTCACCCGCTGCGCGTTCGGGTTCACCAGCAACACGTCCGCCCCGCCGTCAGCCACCTCGTCGACCATTCGGTCCACGTGCTCCGGCCGCAGCGGCTCCTTGATCGCCACAAACAGATTCGTGCAGTCTTGGTTGTAGACGACGCGGTATGGCAACCTGGGCATCGTTCTTTCTCCTGGAGATGGCATCCGTGCCGGCAACGATGATGGCCACGATTATAGCCCGTGCCGCGCGCGATTCAAGTGCAGTGAGACTTGAAACGTTGCTTCGGTTTGCCGGGTATCGACGTGTGGATTTGACACGAAGGCACGAAGGCACGAAGGAAGAGGAAGAAGATGGAAGAAAGGCTGATGATGGGATGACTGAGGAGCAGGCCTGTCACCGTCTCTTCATCCCTTCATCCGCTCATCCCTTCCTCTTCCTTCGTGCCTTCGTGTCAAGAATACGTTCCCGTGTGCCTATCCACCTTCCTTGCTCGCGAGCCATTCCCGCACGGCCTGCCACGTTTCCGGCGGCACCGCCTGGAAGTGCCAGAACGACAGGCCGGGGACGCCGAGCTCATCGATCGTCTTGAGGTGAGCTTTCGTGCTGTCGGTGTCAGACGCGAAGAAGATCCGCGGGCGGTTGGCCTTGTCCACATACCGATAGACGTGCACCTGCTCGTATGACAGCCAAAACCTGTCGAACTTCGTGCCATCGGGGATGGGCGGGACGGGCTCGTAGATCTGCTGCCCTTTGCCGCCGGGCGCCGCGTCGTAGTCGTTTCCGTAGGCCGGCAGGGCCATGATGAGCTTCTCCTTCGGAACCAGCGTCTGCCAGTATTCCATGTTTGCCCGGGCCCACGGCTGCGTGCTCACCGGGCCGAAGCCCGGCTGCCGCGGAAACGTCCACCACCCGGCGTACAGGGCGGGCGCCGCGTGCATGTCGTAGCACATTACCTTCACACGGTCGCACGTGGCATTGATCACGTCGAGGTTGTAGAACGTCTTCGACTGCTCGGGCGGGCCCACGAACGTGAAGACCGCGTGCGTCATCTTCTTCCCCAGTGGCCGCAGTTGCTCCGACAGCTTCTGCATGAAGTCGCTGTAGAGCTGCTTCGACTCCGGCGGCACGCTCTCATAGTCCAGGTCGATGCCGTCGAAGCCGATCTCCATGCACAGCCGCATGTGGTCCTTGATGGTGGCATCGCGTTTTTCGGGCGTATTGAAGGCGGAATCCTTGTCGCACCAGACCATCCTGTACGTTTCGATGCCCTTCGCCCGCACAGCCGCCACGAACTCCGCCGGCGGCTCGTCTCCACAGATGCTCAGCGAGTCGATGATGTCGGCCAGCGGGGCGATCTCGTCGGTTGCCGTCTTGCCCTTCTGGTAGCCGAACCAGGCGGAGATGTGCTTGCGCGTTTTGGGCTTCGCCGGCTGGCGGGCTTCGCCTGCGAACGAAGCGGCAGCGACCAGCAGCATCACGGCCAGCACGTGCATAGGAATCGTGAAGGTTCTCATTTTTCTGGTTCCATCGGCAGCAATCTGCCCCACGAGCTGGGTGCAATATGGGTGGCGTCGTTGCCGGCCCATCGCATCTGCACTTTCACGTTGCCAGGCTGACGAGGGACGTCCACAGCTTGTAGCCCTCGGCGGTCACGTGGAGGCCGTGGTGCAGGCGAGTACAGCTAGGGAAAGCCCGGCCAGCAGGCCCGGTATCTGTGCGTGCTTCATTGGAGTCTCCTTTCACACGAGCCGTAGATTATAGCGACTCGGCTCGCCGGGCTCAAGGAAAGATCACAGCAGGATCGCCGTGGCGGAGCCGCACCGCGCGAAGCGAGGCCGCATCGAGTGAAGAATTTTGTTGACATCCCGCCTGCCCTGCACTATAATAGAGAGTTCTACAGCTAGCGCGTGGCTCTACACCAATCACGAGAAATGAGAATGAAGACTTTCAGCGCGAAAGAGAAGGATGTCGACAAGAAGTGGCACGTGGTGGACGCCGACGGGAAGGTGCTGGGCAGGATGGCTGCCCGGATCGCCACGGTTCTGACCGGCAAGAACAAGCCAATCTACACGCCGCACGTCGACACGGGCGATTTTGTGATCGTCACGAACGCGGCCAAGATCCGCCTGACCGGCACAAAGGCCGAGACCAAGCGGTACTGGCGGTATTCCGGCTATCCGGGCGGGCTGCATTCCCGGTCGTTCGCAGAAGTGCTGAAAACGAAACCCGAGCGGATCATCCGCGAGGCCGTCTACGGCATGCTTCCCAAGAACAAGCTGGCCCAGCCGCGCATGCGAAAGCTGAAAATCTACGCTGGGGCCGAGCATCCGCACGCCGCCCAACAGCCCAAAGAGCTCGAAATGTGATCCGCCGGCAACCGGCCGGTTTTGTCCATAGATACTAGGTTTCCGCCCGCAGGGGCACATCTGATTGCAGGATACTGGAGACGGGAGTGGCAGAGCAAACACAAGAAGCACCGCAGGTACAGGAACCGGCAGAGAAGCCCGTGGTCTACTGGGGCCTCGGCCGCCGCAAGACGGCGGTCGCCCGGGTGAGGCTGATGCGCGGCACCGGGAAATTCATGGTCAACGGCGTCGATGCCGATGAGTACTTCACCGACGAGCGCTACGTTCAGGCGGTGCGCACTCCGCTGAAGGAGTTGAAGCTGGCCAACCGCTACGACGTGCTGGTGAACGCGAAGGGCGGCGGGATCGGCGGGCAATCGGGAGCCGTGCTGCTGGGGCTGGCGCGAGCGCTGGTGAAGGCCGAACCCGATTCCGAAAGCAAGCTGCGCGGTCTGGGCATGCTTACGCGCGATTCCCGTATGAAAGAACGCAAGAAATACGGCAAAAAGTCGGCCAGGGCGAGCTTCCAGTTCTCCAAGCGTTAAACCGTCCGGCTCATTCATCTCGTGAGTCCGTCACAAAAGGCAAGAGGCTGCTCGGCATCT
>DATKYA010000072.1:0-12906 GCA_035528775.1 Planctomycetota bacterium
GCCCTGTTTACAGGCGGATCACCACGGCTGGAGGCATCACGTTCGCCCGCGGGCTGGAGGTGGCGGTCATGCTGGACCCCGCGGCATTCGAGGGGACCGGCGTGTTTTTGCTGGGCGCCGTGCTGGAGCGCTTCTTCGCAAGATACGTGTCGATCAACTCATTCACCGAAACCGTGATCCAGGTGCTGGAGAAGGGCAAGGTGGTGGAGGTCATGCGATGGCCGGCGCGGACGGGCCAGCGGCAAATCTTCTGATGCAGCGGCTGCAGGAGAAGCCATACGCGTACGATTTCTTCCACGCGGTAAGGCTGATTGAGCGGGCGCATCCGGAGCTTCCGCCGGTAGGGCACTCGGAGCATCCGTCGGATGATCCGCTGCGGTTTTGCCAGCGGCCGTCGCTGGCGTTTGCTCCGTCGAGCATCGATTGCATCGTGCCCGGCGAGGACGACAGGCCGGCGCGGATGTTCGTGAGTTTTTTCGGGCTGCTGGGGCCGCACGGCCCGATGCCGCTGCACATCACCGAGTATATCAAGGACCGCGAGCGGGAGAAGGACTTCACACTCGCGCGCTTCCTGGACATGTTCCATCACCGGTTCATCTGCTTCTTCTACCGGGCGTGGGCGTGCAACCAGCAGACGGTGAACTGGGAGCGAGGCGGCGAGGATCGGTTCGGCGCGTACGTGGGCAGCTTGTTCGGGATCGGGATGGAAGCTTTTCGCGGGCGCGACGCGGTGCCCGACGTGGCAAAGCTGCATTACGCGGGCCGCCTTATGTGCCCTTCGCGGAACGCCGATGGGCTCAAGGCGATCCTGGAAGATTTCTTCGAGGCGCCCGTGGCGATCCGGGAGTTCGTCGGGGAGTGGGTGGAGCTGCCCGAGGAAAGCCGGTGCCGGCTGGGCGAGTCGCCCGAGACCTGCTCGCTGGGCACAACGGCTATTGTGGGTTCGCGCGTCTGGGAGTGCCAGCATCGGTTCAGGATTCGGATCGGGCCGATGAGCTACAAGCAATACGAGGGTCTTCTGCCGCAAGGCGTGAGCCTGGCGCGCCTCGTTGCGTGGGTGCGCAACTACGTGGGCGACGAGCTCCGCTGGGACGTTCAACTGGTGTTGAAAGCGGCGGAAGTTCAGCCCAGCAAGCTTGGCATGTCGGGACGCCTGGGTTGGACTACGTGGATGGGCGGCACGCGAGCGGACCAGGAGCTGGACGACGTGGTGCTGGGGCCGTTCCCAGATTGAATGTGGTGTTGAAAACGCGGATCATTGATCCGGATTGGGCCACAGATGACAGGGCCGTAATGAGCGGTTTCGCGAAGGAAAGAAGCGATGGCTGAGATCAGTCGTGCGGCAGCGTTTGGCAAGCTGAACAGTTTGGCCTACAAGGCGATCGAGAGTGCAACCGTTTTCTGCAAGCTGCGGGGCAATCCGTATGTGGAGCTGGTGCATTGGCTGAACCAGATCCTGCAACTGCAGGATTCGGACCTGCACCGGATAGTGCGGGCGTTCGAGCTGAATCCGTCGAAGCTGGCCGCGGATATGACGGCGGCATTGGACAGGCTGCCGCGCGGGTCGACATCGATCTCGGACCTATCGTCGCATCTGGACGCGGCGACGGAGCAGGCGTGGCTGTATTGCACGCTGATGTTTGGCGAGTCGCAGATTCGCACCGGGCATTTGATGCTGGCCATGATGAAAACGCCATCGCTGCGCAACGTGCTGGCCGGGATTTCGAAGGAGTTTGACAAGGTCAAGCCCGACCGGCTATCGGATGAACTGGGGAAGATCGTGAAGGGTTCGCCGGAGGAGAACCTGCCGGCGACGGATGGCACGACGATCGGCGGCGGGGCGGAACCCGGCGAAGCCAGCGGGGCCGTGCCCCCCGCACAGATGGGCAAGCAGGAGGCGCTCAAGCGGTATTCGGTTGATTTGACCGACCGAGCCAGGAACGGCGAGCTTGACCCTATCGTGGCGCGCGACGGGGAGATCAGGCAGATCATCGACATCCTGATGCGGCGCCGGCAGAACAACCCGATCCTGACGGGCGAGGCCGGCGTGGGCAAGACGGCAGTGGTGGAAGGCTTCGCCCTGCGCATAGCGGCGGGTGACGTGCCGCCGGCATTGAAGGACGTGACCGTGCGGACGCTGGACCTTGGCCTGCTGCAGGCGGGGGCGAGCATGAAGGGCGAGTTCGAGAACCGCCTCAAGCAGGTGATCGAGGAAGTACAGTCTTCCTCCAAGCCGATCATCCTGTTCATCGACGAAGCCCACACGCTGATAGGCGCGGGCGGAGCGGCGGGGCAGGGGGATGCGGCCAACCTGCTGAAGCCGGCCCTCGCGCGCGGGACGCTGCGGACCGTGGCCGCCACCACGTGGTCGGAATACAAGAAATACTTCGAGAAGGACCCCGCGCTCACCAGGCGGTTCCAGGTGGTGAAAGTGGAGGAGCCGACGGAGGCGAAGGCGCTGCTGATGCTGCGCGGCCTTGCTGCTCCGCTCGAGAAGCATCACCGCGTGCAGGTGCTGGACGAGGCCATCGACGCGGCCGTGAAACTGTCGCATCGGTACATACCCGCGCGGCAGTTGCCCGACAAGGCGGTGAGCCTGCTGGACACGGCGTGCGCCCGCGTGGCGATCAGCCAGCACGCGGTTCCGCCGGAGATCGAAGACACTCGGCAGAGGCTGAACGCACTCAAGATCGAGTTGGAGATCGTGGAGCGCGAAGCGGCGGTCGGGGTTGATCATGCCGTGCGCCGCGGCGAGGTGGCCGGGAAGATCGAGACCGAGCAGAAGCACCTAGCCGAGTTAGGAGCCCACTGGAAAGTCGAGAAGGAACTGGTGGATAAGATACTTGAGATCCGTGCGAAGCTGCGCGAGGAGGCGCCGGGCACGATCGAATCGGCGGCGGCCGAGCAGCCGGAAGGCGCGGCTGGGAAAGGCGCCCCCGCCGCACAGGCGGATGCCGCGGCGCAGCAGGTTGCCGAAGGCGAGCCGGCGTTTGACCGTGCTGCCGCGCTCGAGGAGCTGAAATCCTTGCAGCAGCGGCTGGCCGAAACGCAGGGTGAGAAGCCCCTGATCCTGCCGAGCGTGGACGCCCAGGCGGTGGCGTCGGTGGTGGCCGACTGGACGGGCGTGCCGGTGGGCCGCATGGTGAAGAACGAGATCGATGCCGTGCTGAACCTTGCCGACGCGCTCGAGAAGCGGGTGCTGGGGCAGCGGCACGCGCTCGAAACGATCGCGAAGCGCATACGCACGTCGCGCGCGGGGCTCGTCGATCCGCGCCGGCCGATCGGGGTGTTCATGCTGGCCGGGCCGAGCGGCGTGGGCAAGACGGAAACAGCCCTCGCACTGGCCGAGGCGTTGTATGGCGGTGAGCAGAACGTGATCACCATCAACATGAGCGAGTTCCAGGAGGCCCATACGGTTTCAACACTGAAGGGTGCTCCTCCGGGCTACGTGGGCTACGGCGAGGGCGGCGTGCTGACCGAGGCGGTCCGCCGCCGACCGTACAGCGTGGTGCTGCTGGACGAGATCGAGAAGGCACACCGCGACGTCCACGAGCTGTTTTTCCAGGTGTTCGACAAGGGAATGATGGAGGACGGCGAAGGACGGCAGATCGACTTCAAGAACACGATTATCCTCCTGACGACCAACGCAGGCAGCGACCTCGTTATGAGTATGTGCAAGGATCCGGAGCTGATCCCCGAACCGGAGGGGATCGGCACGGCCCTGCGCGATCCGCTGCTGAAGGTGTTTCCGGCGGCGTTCCTCGGCCGGCTCGTGGTGGTGCCGTATTACCCGATCTCGGATGCGGTGATGAGGACTATCATCGTGCTGCAGTTGGGCAGGATCAAGCGGCGCATGGCCGATACGCACAAGATAGCATTTGCCTACGACGAGTCGGTCGTGGACACCATCGCTAAACGCTGCACGGAGGTGGAAAGCGGGGCGCGGATGGTGGACGCGATCCTGACGCACAGCCTGCTGCCGGAGGTGAGCCGCGAGTTCCTCACGCGGCTGATGGAGGGCAAGGCGGTACGCCAGGTGAAGGTGGGCACGGCCAACGGGGAGTTTGTTTACTCGTTCGGGTGAGCGAGTGGTCGGCTGCGAGTTACAGGAGAATCCGATGCCCATACGGTCCCAGGCCAACAGCCCTGTGGCGATCAACACGCCGCTCGGCGATGACGTGCTGCTGCTGCTGAGCCTCCACGGCGTGGAACGGCTGGGGCGGCTGTTCCGCTACGAGGCTGACATGCTCAGCGAGGACGGTAACATTTCGTTCGACAAGATAGTGGGCAGGAACGTGACGGTGCGCGCGGACAGTCGGGATGGCAAGAAGCGGTATTTCAACGGCTTCGTGAGCCGGTTCAGCCACATTGGCTGGCGGGACCGGCTGGCGGAGTACCGAGCGACGATAGTGCCGTGGCTGTGGTTCCTGACGCGAACGTCCGACTGCAAGATATTCCATAATGCGAGCGTGCCGGACATCGTGAAGAAGGTTTTCCGCGATTCCGGCCGGTCCGAATTCAGCGACAGCCTTTCCGGCTCGCATAAACCCCTCGAATATCGCGTCCAGTACTGTGAAACCGATCTGGACTTCGTCAGCCGGCTGATGGAGTGCGAAGGCATCTACTGCTATTTCGACCATAGCAACGGGACGCACAAGCTGGTGCTGGCGGATACAGCGAGCTCCCACGGGCCGGTATCGGGTTATGCCGAGATTCCGTTCGTGCCGCCTTCGGCGGTGGGCAGGGTGCAGGGGATCTCCGGGTGGGTGCTCGAGCAGGAGATACAGCCCGGAGTCTACGCGCTCAAGGACTACGACTTCGAGAAGCCGAAGGATGGCCTGCTGGCATCGTCGAAGATGGGCGGAAGCGATGAATCCAAGCTCGAGATGTTCAGCTATCCGGGCGGCTACACTGCCTTCTCGGAGGGCGAGCGTTATGCACGTGTGAGGCTCGAGGAATTGCAGGCGCAGGGGATGGTGGCGCGGGGCACGGGCGATGTTCTGGGGATTGCTCCGGGGCATACGTTCACGCTCACGGGTGTGCCGCAGCCCGCAGAATACCTGGTGGTCTCGGCCGAGTATGGGGTAGAATCGAACGCGTATGATTCGAGCGGAAAAGAAGTTGAGGGTAGGCCGGCGTATAGCTGCAACTTCACCGCGATCAAGGCGGACCAGCAGTACCGCCCTCCTCGCACCACGCCCAGGCCAATCGTCCACGGCCCGCAGACGGCAACCGTAGTCGGGGAGCAGGGCAAGGAGATCGCGGCCGACAAATACGGCAGAATACAGGTGCGGTTCCACTGGGATCGCTACCACGAGAAGGACAAGACGAGCATCTCGTGCCCCGCGCGCGTGGCACAGTTGTGGGCCGGCAAGAACTGGGGAGCGATGTTCATTCCGCGAGTCGGGCACGAAGTGGTGGTCGAGTTCCTCGACGGCGATCCCGATCAGCCTATCGTGACCGGCAGCGTGTACAATGCCGACCTGATGCCGCCGTACAAGCTGCCCGACAAGCAGACGGTGAGCACGGTGAAGTCCAATTCCACGCCGAACGGCCAGGGCTTCAACGAGATTCGATTCGACGACAAGAAGGGAGAGGAGCAGATGTTCATACACGCGGAGCGTGACCAGGAGATCCGCGTGAAGAACGACTGTAAGGAGACGGTCATGCACGACCGGCACCTCAAGGTCGTCGGCAAGCAGTTTGAGGAGGTGGACGACGAGCAGCACGTGCACGTCAAGAAGCACAAACAGGAGCTGGTGGAGGGAAACCTGCAGCTCACCGTAGGGGGGGGGGATGGCGGCAACATGGACCTGCTGGTGATGAAGACAAAGGCGGAAACGGTGGAAGGTGACAGCAATCTGCATGTGAAGGGTAAGTATAGTGAGAAAATCGACGGCAAGGCATCGCTGACGGCGGGAGGGGATCTGCAAGAAAAGGTGGCAATGAAATATGGTATGGATGCCGGCCAGGAGATTCACCTGAAAGCGGGGATGAAGGTGATTATCGAGGCGGGGATGCAGTTGACGATCAAGGGTGCGGGGGGATTCGTGGATATCGGCCCGGCCGGGGTGACTATCCAGGGGATGATGGTGAAGATCAACAGCGGGGGGGCGGCGGGCAGCGGCTCCGGTTCGAGCCCCGCTTCGCCGACCGACGCGAAAAAAGCCGAGCCTTCGGCGCCCACTGAGGCCGCCGAAGGATGACCCGTTGCTTGAGAATTCAGAAGTCGAAAGTTAGAAGTCAAGAGCTGGAGTTAAGAAGTCAGAGATTCATTCTGAATTCCGAATTCTGGATTCTTCTTGAGAGATGCTGCTATGCCTCCTGCTGCACGCCTGACGGACATGCACACCTGCCCGATGCAGACGCCTGCGGTGGTCCCGATCCCGCACGTGGGCGGCCCGATTACCGGACCCGGTGCGCCGACGGTCTTGATCGGCGGCCTGCCGGCCGCGGTGATGGGCGACATGGCGGTTTGCGTGGGGCCGCCCGACACGATCGTCAAGGGTTCGGCCACGGTGCTGATCTGCAACAAGCCGGCGGCGCGAATGGGAGATAATACGGCGCACGGCGGCGTGATTGTGGCGGGCTGTCCGATGGTACTGATCGGCGATTCGGGCAGTGGCGGCGGAGGGGGAGGAGGCGGTGGAGCTGGCGGTGCGGGGGCCGGGGCCGCGGCGGGCTGCTCGAACGGATCCAACAACGCGGCCAAGGGAGCAGCAGCGGGGGCGCATAGCGGCTCCAGCAGCAGTACCTCGAGCTCCGTTCAGGGTGGAACGCTCAGCGCGGATTCTACGCGGGTGAGTGGCCGCTCGAGCGGTGCAACGAAAGGAGCGGCGGCCGGCGGGTCTGCCGGCTCGGCGACAAGCTCCACGGGCGGCGCAACCGGCGGAGCGGGCAGCGGCGCATCGGCCGGCTCCGCTGGGCACGGTTCGGCAGCTTCGGCGCCACCTCCTCGCGGCGGAGCCGGAAGCAGCGGCGCCGCCAGCGGCGCGCAGGCGGGTTTGCCGGGCGGGGCATCGGGTGCGGTGCAGGGTGCAAGTGTGCATTCCTGAGAATTCAGAATTCAAAAGCAAACGGAAGGGCAATGATGAAAAATTGGTAGAATGAATTCTTAAACCATATTCCTTCCGGTTCATTCTGAATTCTGGATTCCTCCGGCACAGGGGATCACGAGAATGCGACAGTTTTTTCACAATGACATCATCATCGGATATCCGGATGAGTGGCGGGATGGGTCGATCGTGATTCTCCTGGGGCAGCCGCAGGGCGACTACAGTCCCAGCATCACGGTCACTCGCGACAAGCTGGACGGCCCGAAGAAGCCGGAGGAGTACGCGGCGGATCAACTACCTGCATTGAAGAATGAATTTGGTATAATGGGATATGAGGTGTCGAACGAAGGCCCGGCCAAGCTGGGCGAGAATCCCTGTTTCGAGCGGTTTCACACGTTTACGCTGCCGGAAACGGGTGTGAAGGTGAAACAATGGCAGGTGTATCTGTGCACGCCGAAGGAGGCGATCACGATCACGTCGAGTGATAAGGTTGAGAATTTCGAGAAGAGCCTGCCGGTGTTCAAGGAGGCGGTGAGCCAGTTGAAGCTGCTGAAGACGTAGTGCGGACGGTGAGCGACTGATGTTGTGGCTGGCGCCGGAAGGCGAGGTCGCCGGGGAAACATTATGCTTCTAACCGATTCAAAGAGTGGAATGCCGCAACTGCCCGAGGGGTACGCCGCAGTAGCGGTGTCGGCCGAGCAGTGCGCGGCCACACTGCAGATCTGTGCGGTTGTGCGGCTGAAGGCGGATCCGGTGGGCGGCCACCTGGTGGTGCTGCGAGAAACGTTGGACGCCCGGGTGGTGCTGGGGTGCATAGCGGAGGCGGGCGGACGCATTCACCAGTGGGTGGAGTTGTGGATACAGAACCTCGACGGCTTGGCCGGTTCGGTTAGTGCATGCCGCGAGGCATTGTCCAACGCCGCGCTCGACGACCGCTGGACGCGGCACTTCAAGGCGCTGGAACAAATTGAGCAGAGCGAGATTATCCGGACTGGCTGGGAAACGGTTCATCCGGTTCCGGTCTTCCTCGACCTGTCAACTCGCAAGCCGGTGCATCCGGCGGCGCCGGGCGGGCAGTGGAAGTTGTGCGAGGACGGCGGCCTGCTTGCCAGGGCGGGGCTGCCGGAGTACGCCGCCTCGCTGCATCGGTACCTGTACGTGAAGGGCAACGAAGCGAAGACGGCGTTCGTGCCGGTCACGCCCGACGCGCCAACAGGCCCCGCAACCATGTCGCTGGGCGAGGCGATCCCGGATGCAGAGAAGCTGGTGCCGCTGAATCCGGCCGGCGGTCTTATGCTGGTGCGGGGGTACTATCCGATCGGGCTCGAGGATTTCATCAACCTGCTGAACGGGGGACAGTGTGACGGCATCCGGCACGGTCGGTCGCTGCTGGGGCTGGTGGCTGGCAAGCCATCGGACGACGATGACCGGGCCGGCGACGGACGGTTTTTCCTCGGTAAGCAGGGGCGCTGCGGGCGGTTTGTCGAGACGTTTTACCTGAAGTTGCGGCTGCTGGCGGAAGTGACAAAGGCGGTGCGGGAACAGATCGGGCGGCAACAACGACCGTTGCTGAACATCACTCCCGCGAGCTTCCAATTGAAGGTGGACTGCGTTGCTCAGGGTCTGCCATTTCTGTGGACGGCCCGGGCGGTGCTGGCGGATCCGGGCGACGCCGTGGCGCTGCCGATCAAGGCGAGCGATGCGCAGTATTATCTGCGCGCGAGCACAGGCGGGGCGTCGATCTACTTCCCGTCGCGCGTGAGCGTGGCCATCGGCGGGCGCGGCACGGTCCGCATCCGCCAAGTGTTGCCGGACACCAGCGATACGACGATCCTGGAGGGCACATTTGTGACGCAGGAGCGCCTCGACGTGGCCGCGCACGACCTCATCTGGCTGCGATTGAGCCTGCCGAGCGGGCGCGTGGACTTGTATGCCCGGCTGCAGCAGGGTGCGGCGCTGGCCGCAGGCGAGTGGCGGTTTCGAACCATTGGCCACAGGTTCGGCAAGGACGTTCAGGCGGCGCTGCGGGCCGCGGAAGGTCTCCCGCTGGACAACGTGCAGTTCGAGGTTATCCCGTTGCTGAGCACACCGTGCGACCTGTATTCGCTTGGTGTGGTGGCCGCCAGGACGCTGCTGGTGGACGACAAGATGAGTCTGCCCGTGGCGATGGACGAGCTGATGAGCCTTGCGGGGCAGCTTGCAAGGGAGCATGATCCGTCGGTGGAGCCGGGCGCGCGGATTCGTGCAATCTTCGAGCGCGATGAGCGATGGAAGAAATCCCTGGGGCCGCAACGGCTGACGTTTGACGATCTGACGCCGGACGAGGCGTTTGCGTACGTGCCGCCCGAGCTGTGGTTCGACACGCTGGCGGTGCTGGTGCGGCCGTTCGCCGGGATCGGCCCCGATAGTGAATGCCGGGATTTGGGCGCCGCCCCTGCCGGCGCCGTCCAGCAGGTATTCGACCGTAATCTTGCGGGTTTTGAGAACATCCTGCTTCGAACGCGGAGCCTGATTCTGATCGACTGGAATTACAACCGCGAGATCGATTCTGTTATCCGCGAGTATATGAAGAAGACCTGATTTTCTACACCGAAAGGAGTATTGCCATGAAGTGGCGTTATGCGACGTTGGCGTTGCTGCTGCCGGCCGTCGTCGCCTTGGCGGGCTGCCTTGGTGGCGATTCGATCGGCAGGTATAACGTGCTTGTATCAGTTGATGAGAACTACGTGGACGAGCACAGGGCGATGCCGTCGCTGGAGGTTCACATCCGCGGCTTGAACAACTCGGAGCTGTCCCGATGGGACACGACGTCGGTGTCGGACTATTTTGCCAGCGCCCGTCCGAGCGACAAGACGGTTGTGATGAAGTTTGGCGAGGATCTTCCGAAGGGTGAGCAGAAGCTGGACAGGAAGGATCTGGTGTGGGAGAAGTGGGAGTCGCAGGGGGCGACCTATCTGGTGGTGCTGGCGAACCTGCCGGGCGTACGCGACGAGAAGGCGGGCGGAGCCGACCCGCGGAAGGTGGTGATGCCGCTGCGAGTTGGCTGCTGGGAGTCGGGGCCAAGAGGCAAGTGGACGATTCCGATTTCCATTTCTGCTCCGCCCGAGGGAGTGGTGTGCCTGCGGCGATTCAAGCTGAGTGAAGGCGATTGATCGGGGCTGAGCGAAAGGCGGCGTTGGGTGGCAGTGTTCGGCCAGTATGAAGCGGTTCGCGAGCTTGCTCGGCAGGGCTCGTTCACGGTTTCGATGGCCCGGCCGGCGGGTTCCGCCGACGAGCCTGTCTTCGTCATCAAGGCGTTCGTGCCGTTCGTCGAGATCATGGGCGAGGAGGCGGCGAAGCGGGGGACGGAGCTGTTCCAGGAAGCGGCCGCCTTGCAGAAGCGGCTGGCCGAAGCGCCCGGCAGCCTGTGGGCGCCGATCCACGAATTCGGCCCGGCGGAGGGCGGCGCATACTACGTCACTGATCACTACCGCCGTTCGGCACAGCAGCTGGTGGACCTGCGGGTCCCGCTGAAGCATCCGGCCCTTTACAGGGTTGTGGAATCGGTGGTGAATGCGCTGCTGCAGTTGAAGCGGACGGAGCGGCGCTCTCACGGCAACCTGAGCGCGTCGAACGTGCTGATGGCGGGCGAAGGCAGCATCGCCAAGGCTCGCGTACTGCTGACGGACCCCGCCGGAAGCCCGGGCGACGAGGCGGACGACCTGCGCGCACTCGGCGAGCTGATCCATCTGCTTGTATGCCATCGGTCGTCCAAGGCCGGCATCGCTGCCGGAGAATGGGCCAAGCTGGGCAGGCCGGGGGAAGGCTGGCGGAAGCTGTGTGCCCGTCTGGTCGATGTCTCCGGGACCGGCAAGGTCACCCTGGAGGACGTTGCGGAGGAGCTGAAGTCGCTTGGCAAGGCGAAGGGCGGACCGCCGGCCGCGGTGCTGGCGGCGTGCGCGATAGTCGTACTGGGGACGGTTGGTGCGGGTGTGTATCTCGCGGTGCGTCCAAGGGAAACGGCCGAGGTGACCACGAAGGGGGGCGTGGCTCCGCCGCTGGAGAAGTGGAACAGCCTAGTCGTCGAGTTCAAGGGGTGGTTTGCGAATTTCCTCGTGCAGACCGGTCCAAAGAACGCGGACCGAGTGAAGCGGTGGTCGGCGGACGAGTATCTGAAAGCGGAGGTTTTGGACAGGCTGCAGGCGGCAAAGGCCGCGAAGGTGGAATTCGACCCCCGGCTGATTTCGCGGCGGCACGGGGAGCGGGTATCGTCCCTGGCTCAATGCGAAGACAATCCCCCCGGCGGTGCCGTTGCGGATACAACCAACGCGCTGGAGGTGATCGAAGCGATCAAGGCGGCGATCACGGCTGAGAAGTGGCCGCTGCTGGCCACCTGCGCCGGGGCGGAAACAACATATGAAGGCCGAGGGTGGCTGCAAGAGGCGGACTACGTGAAGTCGCTCGTTGATCGCGTGAAGCCGACGGCTGGGGTGGCGGATGCGATTGACGACATTGTGCGTGCGGGCGCCATTCTCACGGGTATCGAGCAGAAATGGACGAGCCTAGTCGCGGCGGAGGAGGTGCTGAAGAATTGCGACGATGAGATCATCGGTAGATTCGCGCAGTTCGTGTCCGATTTGACGCGGTCGGAAAAGGGTTCGGGCGGCGGACTGGTGGTGCTGCGGGATCTTGCCGACAAGGTGAAATCGCTGGCCGGCCTGGCCGAGGATCTCGCCGCGGATGTGACGAACGTTTGGCCCAGGACCGACCGGGAATGCTTCAAGCAGCACAGCAATTCCCACGGGAAGTTCAAGGAGTCGGGGGAGGTCGACAGGTCGCTGTTCGTAAGCTGGCACGCGGAGGTTTCCAACCCCGATTTCCGGTTGGATCCGAAAACCAATCCGTTTTTCCAGCCGTGGGCCGATGCCGTCGGCGAGCTGCAGAAGAAGCTGGACGACCTGAAGGAGCTGGAGCGATTGCAGAAGGAACAGGAAGCTGCCGCGATCAACGACAAGCTGGCGCAACTGCAGCAGGCGATCAAGAAGGGCCGGGAGATGCCTTGCTCGCGGTGCCGCCAAGCGAACATCAACGACCGGACCAGCTCGGAGCTGGCGAAGTTGAAACAGGAGACGTCGGCGGCGCTGGACGAGACCCGCGAGCGGCTGGAGGGTAGGATCGCCGATCTGTCGACCCCCGAGCCGGTCGACGCTGACCCCCGCGTGAAGATGCGGGAGCAGATCGCGAGCATTGCCGGCAAGCTCGACCGGATTGCGCCCGATGAGGCGAAGCTGCCGGAGATCAAGAAGCGTTTCGACGAGCTGAAGAAGGAGATCGAGACGGTTCGCGAATTCGCATGGGTGAAGGCGTACCGCGAGACGGTGGCTGCCAAGGACAGGCGCGAGTATTTCGAGTCGCTGCTGAGAGAGATTGAGCCGCTGGTTCCGCCGGACGAGTGCCCGGCGCTGATGGCTGACTTGGACTACATCGGGCGTACGATCGCGGCGCTGCAGAGGGATTCGGGCGGTAAGTGGTCGGGCAAAACGCTGCAGGCTGAGATGAAGCCGCTGGCAGCGCGAATTGCGGAGCTGTGCCCGCCGAAGACCGCCCGAACGGTGGAAGAAGTGGCCGCCGAGAAGAAGGCGCTGGCGGCCATGAAGGCCCGAATCGACGGCCTGACCGATGCGATCCCGGCGCTGCTGAAGAAGTCAACGGCCGCGCCGTCGGGGTCGGTCGCCCTCGACGAGCAATGGGCCAGGCTGCGCGACAAGATTGTGGATGACGCTACGGATGCCGATGCCGCCCGGAAAAGTGCAGAAAGCCTGGAAGAGGCGGTCGCGGAGATCGATGCCGCGTTCCGCGCTCGGCCGCCGGA